>NZ_JAMYPX010000006.1:0-258039 GCF_040320585.1 Mesorhizobium sp. M0663 | reverse complement strand
AGGTCATTTCCGAAGACCTCGGCATCAAGCTCGAGAATGTCGGCCTCAACATGCTCGGCCGCGCCAAGAAGGTGTCGATCTCCAAGGAGAACACCACCATCGTCGACGGCGCCGGCAAGAAGGCCGAAATCCAGGGCCGCGTCGCCCAGATCAAGCAGCAGATCGAGGAGACCACCTCGGACTACGACAAGGAGAAGCTGCAGGAACGTCTCGCCAAGCTGGCGGGCGGCGTTGCCGTCATCCGCGTCGGCGGTGCGACCGAAGTGGAAGTCAAGGAAAAGAAGGACCGCGTCGATGACGCCCTCAACGCGACCCGCGCGGCCGTCGAAGAAGGCATCGTTCCCGGCGGCGGCGTCGCACTGCTGCGCGCTTCGCTGAGCATCAAGGCAACCGGCGCCAACTCCGACCAGGCCGCTGGCATCAACATCGTGCGCCGCGCGCTGCAGGCTCCGGCCCGCCAGATCGCGGCCAACGCCGGTGCGGAAGCATCGATCGTTGCCGGCAAGATCCTTGAGAACAAGGGGGCAACCTTCGGCTACAACGCCCAGACCGGCGAATATGGCGACATGATCGCCATGGGTATCGTCGATCCGGTCAAGGTTGTGCGCACGGCTCTGCAGGACGCGGCCTCGGTCGCCGGCCTGCTGGTCACCACCGAAGCCATGATCGCGGAGGCTCCGAAGAAGGAGTCGGCTGGCGGCGGCATGCCTGGCGGCATGGGCGGCGGCGGCATGGGCGGCATGGGTGGTATGGATTTCTAATCCAGCCAATCTCGCAAGCTTACGGAAAGGGCGGCAGCGATGCCGCCCTTTTTGTTTGCTTCATAGCGGGCTGCCCCGGCTCAAGCGGCGATATCAATGCACCGCGGCAGCGGCACTCTTGGCCGGCAATGCCCCCTCAATCAGCGCCGCGACCTCATCGGCTACCGCCAGCACCGGGGCGCGGTCGTGGGTGGCGCGTGCGATCACCATCAGTCCTTCAAGCGATGATTCGACCAGCAGTGCCAGCGCGTGCGCGCGTCGCTCGGGCACCCCGGCCCTGACGAACGCCGCCCTGAGCAAGCTTATCCATTGCTCGAAGGCGGACCGGCACAACTCGGCCAGTTCCGGCATGTCGATCGGCGAGTCCAACACCACGGGCGCGATCGGGCAACCGAGCGTGAACCGATTGTCTTCCAGCATGCGCGCGACCGACTGGTAGATGTGGTGGACAGCCACCGCCGGGTCCTTTTCGGCAGCGAGCGCGGCGTCCAGCCTCTGCGTCACGTCGGCGACGCTGTCGCGCGTCACCTCGATGACCAGCTGATCCTTGCCGCCCGGAAAGTGAAAGTAGAGCGAACCTCTCGGTGCGCCTGAGGCGCTCAAAATATCGTTGAGCGACGTGCCGTGGTAGCCGCGCTGCCTCAGCAGCAGCCCCGTCGTCTCGAGTATGCGGGTGCGGGTGTCGTTCGCCATGTCAACCTCTGTCAGGAGTGAGCATTATAGGCCTTGCCTCGAATATGACAATCGGTCTACATAATATGTAGATCAGTCTACATATTCGAGAGGCAAATGCGCTGTTATCGTCTTGAAGGAACCTGCGGTACCAAGTGCCTGGTGATGCGCGACGAGGCGCAGCCGACGCCGAAGCCGCACGAGATCGTCGTGCGTGCCCGCGCCACCGCGCTCAACCGCCGCGATACGATGATCCTCAACGGCACCTACCCCCTGGCGCCGCGCCAAGGCGTTATCCCGCTGAGCGACGGTGCCGGCGAAGTCGTTGCCGTCGGCGAGGCCGTCACACGCTTTGCCGTCGGCGACCGCGTCACCGGCAGTTATTTTGCGCGCTGGATCGATGGCCGCATCAATGCCGGTCTGATCGACCAGCTTGGCTGCACGCTGGACGGGATGCTGGCCGAATACGCCGTGCTCGACGAGCAATGGGCGGTGCGGCTTCCCGATCATCTCGACTGGCATCAAGCGGCGACGCTGACCTGCGCCGGCCTGACCGCCTGGAATGCCGTGACGGCGGCCGAAATGCCGAAGCCCGGCCAATGGGTTCTTGTCATCGGTTCAGGTGGCGTCGCGCTATTTGCGCTGCAATTCGCCAAGCTGCTCGGCTGCCGTGTCGTGGCAGTCAGCTCGCGCAACGAGAAGCTGGACCGGCTGCAGGCGCTGGGCGCCGACCTCGTCGTCTCGACCGCCGACATGCCGGAATGGGGTGCTGCGGTGCGCGAGCAGACCGGCGGCATCGACCTCGTCGTCGAGACCGGCGGCCCGCCGACCTTCGCGCAATCGATGATCGCCTGCGCGCTTTACGGGCGCATCGTGCTTCTCACCATACAGGATGCGAAAGGCGGGACGGTGCAGATCCCCGGCCCGGTCTACCAGCGCAGCCTCGCCACCATCAGCCGCCTGTTCGTCGGCAATCGCACCAACCTCGAAGCCATGCTGCGCGCCATCTCGGTGCATCGCCTCAGGCCTGTCATCGACAAGGTGTTCGCCTTCGACGAGGCCAAAGACGCCTACCGCTATTTCCAGCAAGGCGACGTCTTCGGGAAAGTGGTCGTCGACGGCGCCTGACTGGTCCGCCCCAAAATCTGATCGACCTCAAATCAAAGGAGAGACACAATGACCATTCGTGAAGCAGAGGCCCAATGGCAGGGATCGTTGAAGGATGGTTCGGGCCGGCTGAGGCTCGGTAGCGGCGTCTTCGAAGGTGCCTACTCGTTCCCGTCGCGTTTCGAGAACGGTGCCGGCACCAACCCAGAGGAATTGATTGCGGCGGCGCATGCCGGCTGCTTCTCGATGGCGCTGAGTGCCGTCCTCGGCCGCGAAGGTTACACTCCCGCACGCATCCACACGATCGCGAAAGCGCATCTCGGCGCCACCGCGGCTGGACCGACGCTGACCCGTATCGAGCTGGAGACCGAGGCAAGCGTCGCCGGGCTGGCGGCGGCGGAGTTCGAGCGGCTGGCGCAGACGGCCAAGGAGAGCTGCCTCGTGTCGCGGGCGCTGGCCGGCGTCGCAGTGATCACGCTCAAGGCCCGCCTCATCGAAACCGCTACCGATCACTGAAGGGAAGGAATATCCAATGACACAGGAACTCATCATCGACATCGCCGCAGCCAAACGCTCCGCCGAAACGGCCGAGATCATGCGGCGCTACAACGACGTCTTCCAGCGCCACGACCCGTCGGCGCTCGACGATCTGGTGGCGGAAGATTGCGTGATCGAGAACACCACGCCGGCCCCGGACGGCGCCCGCCGCATCGGCAAGGGCGCCTGCGTCGAACTGTGGTCGGCGATCGCGACCGGACCCGGCACGCGCTTCGACATCGAAGAAACTTTCGTCGCCGGCGACCGGGCGACGATCCGCTGGCGCTACTGGATGGCCGACGGCAGATCGCTGCGCGGCGTCAACCTGATGCGCGTGGCGGACGGGCAGATCGTCGAGACCATGGGCTACGTGAAGGGTTAGGTCCGCGATCTTCCTGTCTACCGGTCCGCCAGCGCCAGTTTGGCGCCGAGCATGACAAAGGCACCGGCGAAGGTGCGGCGCATCCAGGTCAGCACCTTTGGCCGCGACACGACATGGCTGCGGATTGACGCGGCAAAGATGCCGTAGCCGACAAAGACCACGAAGGTAAGCAGCATGAAGACGCTGCTCAGCTCCAGCATCTTCGACAGCGCATGCGGTTCGGTGGTGCTGACGAATTGCGGCAGGAAGGCAAAGAAGAAGATCGACAGCTTCGGATTGAGGATGTTGATGAGGATGCCCGAAGTGATCACTTTGCCGGCCGAGCGCGGCGCGACATTTTCGTCGACGCTCAGGCCGCCCTTCTCCTTCAGCGTGTTCCAGGCCATGTAGAGCAGGTAGGCGACGCCGAGATATTTCAGCGTTTCGAAGGCGACGGCACTGGTATGCAGCAGTGCCGCGAGGCCGGTGATGGCGGCCGCCATGTGCGGAATGATGCCGAGCGTGCAGCCGAACGCGGCAATGATGCTGGCGCGCGCACCACGCGAAAGCCCGGCGCTCAGCGTATAGAGAACGCCGGTGCCGGGCGAAGCCACGACAATCAGCGACGTCAACAGGAATTCGATGCTCACAGATGGTCTCCCGGTGCTGGCCCTGCCGCCGCCAGCGTAATCAGCGAAACGTGCGGGCACAAGCCAGCCTGAGAGCCTATCCGCATTCAGATCATGCTATTGGCGTGCAGCTTGCTATCCGCAATGGGCTGCCGAACTTCCCAGTGTTCGACGAGCTTGCTGTCCTTCAGCCTGAAAATGTCGACGATGGCCAAGCCGTCCTCTTCGGGTTCGCGTTTTGCGTGCATGTGCACGATGACGAAATCCCCTTCGGCAAAAATCCGCTTCACCTCTCCTCTCACGAGGGGAAATGACTGTTTGAGCTGCTGCAGATAGGCTTTGAAGCCGTCCGCACCATCGGCAATGTTCGGATTGTGCTGGATGTAGTGTTCGCCAAAATGCATCGAAGCAGCTTCGATGTTGCCTTGGTTTACTGCTTTGTCGATGAAGTCCAGGACGATCGTCTTGTTGGTCTCGAGCGAATTGCGACTCTCGGCTGGAACTGGATTTGATGGTTCGTCACGCATGTTTTGCTCCTTCCCGTGCCTGCTTCTGCCCGGTGTGGACAGGAGCGTCCGCACGCCGACATTGCCAATATGATCAGCCACGCTTGTGAGACGGTCGATATGCTATTCGCCTGGATTCTTATCCAATCGTCTAATATCGTCTGGTTCATTGTCGGAGGATGGTTCTCATGGACGCCTTGTCCGAACTTCTTGCTTCGCTGCGATTTGGCAGCGCCATGATCGGCAGCGCGACCCTGCATCGGCCATGGGGTATTTCAGTCGATCCGACAAGGAATGCCGCCATCCACGTCATACAGAACGGCGAATGCTGGTTGCGGCTGACTGGTCAAAAAGAGCCGATCCGCTTAGGCGAGGGAGATGTCATCCTTGTCGCGAGCGGTATCGGGCATGCCCTTTGCAATCCGGCGGATGCACCGACGGCATCGATATCCGCCGTCCTTTCCGCAAATCGGAGCGGACTGGAACCGAAAAGCGAGAGCGGCGCGACAACTCTTCTTTGTGCGAGATATTCACTCGACGGCGTCGGGCCATATCCGATGGTTTCGCTGCTTCCTCCGCTGATTCATTTGACCCGGAATCAGATCGACACCAGCGAGCCGCTGCGGCTTGCCCTGGAACTTCTGCAGGTCGAAGCGAAAGGCGATCTCGGCGGCCACGACATTGTCGCCCCACGCCTTCTCGACAGCACGTTGATCTTCTTGTTGCGCGCCTGGATCGAACATCAGCCACTCGGAACAGGGGGATGGTTTGGCGCCTTGCGCGACAAAGGCATTGCGCAGGCTTTGCGCCTGATCCACGAGCGGCCGGGCAATCCCTGGACCATCGCTTCCCTTGCCAGCGGCGCAGCACAGTCCCGGGCCACCTTCGCGCGTCGCTTCGCTCAACTGGTAGGACAGCCGCCGCTGTCCTATGTGACCCGGTGGCGGATGAACCTTGCCGCCAAGGCTCTGCGGGAAACGAACCAGAACATTGGCGAGATCGGGCGCGCCGTCGGATATGAATCGGTGCCGTCGTTCTCGCAGGCATTCAAACGATTGACCGGACGATCGCCCGGCCTCTACCGCAGCGACTTTCGCCCATCTGATTGACGAAATTCAAACTGAGACGCCAGCCCGAGGGCCGTCATTACAGCGTCGGCAGACCTTGAGCCCGACGCGCGATCAGGCAGTCGTCATCGCCCGGCATGCAGGCGCGGCAGACGTCGGGGCGGATGTCGTAGATGCCGCAGGCCGTTGACTTGCCGACCTCGCCGCACAGTGCCGAACAGCGCGCGCCGTCGCAGCGCATACCGGCTTCGTCGGCAGCCACGTATTTTTGCGGGATAAGGTCGAGCTGCGCGTCATCCTCGGTGGAGAAGCGCGGCCATCTGGACGAGTAGGCGCAGCAGGCGCCACAGGTCTGGCAATCGAAGGCAATCGGACCGGCGCCCTCTTGTGGCGACGAAAACTCCTCTGCGACCGCCAAGGCAAGCAGCCTTGGCGCAGATTTCCGGTCGGCATTTTGCTGCAAGGGCGCTATTTCTTCTTGGGCTTGCGCGGCGGTGCTTCCGCCGGCGACCTGAACAGATCGGTGCCCGCTTCGGCGGCTTCGCCGGTTTTTGGCGCGGCGGCCGGCTTGGCCGGCTTCACGGCGGCAGCAGGCGCTGCCGGCTGGCCCTTGGCGGAAAACTTGATTGCCATATCAATCCTCGTCAGAGAAACGCGATGATGGCGCATTCGGATTGCGAAGGCGGCCGATGAGCGCCGAAACGGCCGTGATATTCATTTCTTCGGGCGACCAGTTCCTGGCTTCCTCGATGTGCCGGGGCGCCAGCTCGCGATGCGTGCTGCCGCTGTAGGCGGCATCCTGAAAGGTCACGCGCTCGCGGGTCTTGGCGTTTTCCCGGACGTATTCGATCAGATAATTGGGGCATTCGGCACGACCGCGCACGCCGAGCCGAACCTGGGCATCGCCGTGGACACGCCTGCAGCGCTCGAGCTTTTCGAGCACGCGCCGGACATATTCGACCGGCTTGTCTAGTTCGCCCACGACATCGGCGATGGTCGAATCTGCGGCGATCGCCTTTTGAGGCACGCGTTTGGTGGCCATCAGCGTTTGCCTGCGCGTTTCGGCGAGGCCGCGAGCGCAACCGCCGCCGCCATGTCGTCGGCTTCCTTCTCCAGGCGCAATTCGCGCAGCCGCGCGGTCTTGGCTTCGCGGGCCTGGCTGACGGCATCCCGTTCGGAATTGATGCGGTCGAGCGACATCGACTGGGTCCGCGTCTTGCTGAAAATGGATTCGGCCTGGTCGCGGGGTTTTTTTGAAGTTGCGGTCAAGGTCTTTCTCCCGGTTCGGAGCACGCCGCCGAAAAGTGGCGAGACTGGTCTTTCGGCCAGGATCCCGCACAAAGCAATACGGCAGCCAGTTTCAAATTGCTGGAACGTCCTTAGCACGTCCGGGCCGTCGAGCAGCGCTCTTTCGGCGATCGAAGCGCAAAAATGAAAAAGGCCAGGCACCGCCTGACCTTCCATGAGAGCGCCCGCGCATCCCGAGAGACGCGCAAGGAAACGTTCTTCTCATGCGCATGAGCGGGGACTTAACATCCCCGCGATCATGCGCTGGAATTTGCCATTCACCGGTGCCAGTACATCCGTGGTCACCGGTGAGGCTTAATTCCGTTTTAGGCCGCCTTCAACTGGTCGGCGGACATCTTGCCCGACTTGTTGTCGCGGACCATCTCGTAGCCAAGCTTCTGGCCCTCGACGATGTCGCGCATTCCGGCGCGCTCGACGGCTGAGATGTGGACGAAAACGTCGGCAGAACCGTCGTCAGGCTGAATAAAACCAAAACCCTTGGTGGCGTTGAACCATTTAACTGTGCCTGTGCTCATAACGAACCCTTTCCATGGCAAATATTCGTTCGCCGTCATGCGGATGCACAACAACGTTTGTCCCGATTTTGATGGGGGAAGTTCGCCAAAGGCGCGCCTAAGCACGCGGATAACAAAAGTCGGTCAAACAAATATCGACAAAATTCTTATAGACTTCTTTGCGCGTTGTGTCAATTTTTTTGATTTTCCACACTCGCGGAGACGCGCGGCGGCGGCCCGCGCCAGCACATCGGACGGCGAAAGCCGGGCTATTGCCCGCCGAAAATACCAATCAGCCGGGAACCATTTTGGCGCCGGGGCATTCTTTCGGTGTCGAAAGCCGTTCTTGAAAGAGCGATCTTGAGAGAGGCGGACGACAAACAGGACGCCCCCGCGCAGATAAAAGGCACGAGGGGCGTTCCTGTGATGCGACCATTCGCGCCGCTGCACCCTGCCCCTCACAGCATGGCCCGGCTGAGCCCGCCATCCACCGGCAAAGCCACGCCGGTGATATAGGCGGCGTCGTCGCTGGCCAGGAATGCGGCAACCGCGCCGAATTCGGCGGGGGTCCCGTAGCGCTTTGCCGGGATTTCGGCCTGACTCTCGGCGGCGATCACAGCAGCGTCCACACCCCTGTCGGCGGCGTCCATCGCGTCGAACTGTTTCGTCCGGTCCGTCGCAAAACGGCCAGGCAGCAACAGGTTGACGGTGACGCCGTCCGCCGCCACTTCGCCGGCCAGGGTCTTGGCCCAGCCGGCAAGCGACGCGCGCAACGCATTCGAAGCGGTGAGGCCGGGGATCGGCTCGCGGACGGACGTGGAGGAAACGGCGATGATGCGTCCCCAGCGCCGCGCCCGCATGCCTGGCAGGAAAGAAATGGCGATGCGCATCTGGCTCAGCACCATGCTGGTGAACTGCTTCTCCCAGACGCTCGCATCGAAGACGCTGGCCGCGAAGGGGGGCGGGCCGCCGCCATTGAGCAGGACGATGTCGATCCGCTGATGCTCGTCCTCGATGGCACGGATCAGCCGGGAGACGCTGTCGTTATCGGAAAGATCGGCGCTGAAGGTCGAGCAGATGTGGCCGGCGGACTCGATCGCGCGCCGCGCCGCATCCAGGATCTCCTCCCCTCGTCCGACCAGGATGATCTCGGCGCCTTTCGCCGCGAGCGCTTCGGCGACGCCGAAACCCAGGCCCTTGCCTCCGCCGAGAACAAGCGCCTTCCGCCTCTCAAGATTTGCACTTATCAAGCCAAGCCTCCCCTGGTTTCGCTGCGCACTCTCGGATCAGGCCCGAGTGCATGTTTTGGGCGTGCATCAGCGGACGTGCACAATGGCGTCGGCCTCGACCGGAACATTGGCCGGCAAGCCGGCCATACCGAGCGAGCAGCGGGCATGCTCGCCACGCTCGCCGAAAACATGGAGCAGAAATTCGGATGCTCCGTTGCCGACCTCCGAATAGGCCGCAAAGCCGGCCGCCGCGTTCACATAGACGGTCAGCTTGGCGAATTTCACGACGCGGTCGAGATTGCCGTCCAGTTCCTTGTCCAGCCAATAGACGATGTTGGCCGCGCAGAGCCGGGCGGCGTTCCGCGCCGCGGCCAGATCGATCTCTGCGCCAACCTGGCCGATCGCAGCGATCTCCTGCCCGATCTCGGGGATCTGACCGGAGACATAGACGATGTCTGCGACCCGAACCGTCGGCGAGAACGGCAAAGCAGGCCGATCGAGCGACGGCCAGGCGACACCGAGCTCTTCAAATCTTCTTCTGTAGGACAAGGTGGCTGCTCCTGTTTTCGTTGGCGCGAGCGGACCTTGAATTCAGGTCGGGCTTTCGGATAGCCTGATAGTGCTGACACAGCTATCAGGAATTCTTATGACTGGAGATATCGACGTCCGGCTGCTGCGCGCCTTCGTCACCGTGGCCGATACGGGAACGGTGAGCCGGGCGGCCGATCGGCTTGCCCGCACGCAGGCGGCGGTGAGCATGCAGCTTCAGCGCCTCGAGGGCGAAGTCGGAGCCGAGCTGCTGCGCCGTTCGCCGCGCGGCGTGACGCTGACCGAGGCCGGCGAGATCCTGCTCGCCTTCGCCCGCAAGGCCATCGCGATCGGCGACGATGCCAGGCGCGAGATAGAAGGCCGCAGGCTGGTCGGCCGTGTCCGGCTCGGCATCGTCGAGGATTTGGCGGTAACGCGGCTGCCGTTGATCATCGCCGAATTCCGCCGCCGGCATCCTTCCGTGGAGATCGAGCTGACGTCGGCCAGCAGCAGCGATCTCAGCAAGTCGCTGGGCGAAGGAAGATGCGACATCGTCATGGCCGATCCGGCGCGCTTCACAAAGGCGCCGCGAGGCCATCTGTCACGACAGCTGGTCTGGGCGGCAAGCCGCATGATCGAGATCGATGACGAGGTTGAGCTTCCGCTGATCATCTTCGAAGGCGCCTGCTCCTGGCAGGACAGGATGCTGGCCTCGCTCGCCGAGGCCGGGATCGGCTGGAAGATCGGCTGCCGCGTGTCGACCTTCGCGACACTGATCTCGGCGCTGAGGGCCGGGCTTGGCATCGGGCTTCTGCTGCAGGAAGGACTGCCGCCCGACTGCCAAAGCCTCAACGGACGCTTCAACCTGCCGCCGGCGCCGATGGCGGATTTCGGCGTCTATCTTGCGAGGGACCCGTCCCGGCTGGTCGAGGAGTGTGGCGATTTCCTGCGGGCGGGTTTCGAAGTCTAACGAAACGATCCGACGTCATTCACCGCTCCTGGTCGGTCGGGCGGATGACGATCTCGTTGACGTTGACATGTGCCGGCTGGCTCACGGCGTAGAGAATGGCCGCGGCGATGTCCTCGGCGGTCAGCGCCTCCATGGCGGCGAGCCGCTGGTCGAGCCCGGCCTTCGCCGCCGGGTTGGTGACATGGTCGCCGAGTTCGGTGCGCACCAGGCCGGGCTCGATGACGGTAACGCGAACCTTATCGGCGTAGACTTCGCGGCGCAGCGATTCGGAAAAGCCGACGACGCCGAACTTGGTTGCTGCATAGCCGCTGGCCCCCGGATTGGCGACACGGCCGGCGACCGACGAGACGTTGACGATGTGACCCTTGGCGGCCCTCAGATGCGGCAGCGCCGCCTTGGTGACGCCCATCAGCGCCAGCAGGTTGAGCTCGACCATGCGGCGCCAGTCGTCGAGCACCGCCTGGGCGGCGGGCGACAGAAGCATCACCCCGGCATTGTTGACGAGGATGTCGAGGCGGCTCCATTCGGCGACAACCTTGTCGACCATGGCGCTGACATCGTCGTTGCTGGTGACGTCGGCCTCGATGCGGAGCGCCGTGCCGCCGGCCTTTTCGATACGTGCGGCCAGCGCTTCGAGACGATCAGCGCGGCGTGCGGCAATCGCCACCTTGGCCCCGGCGGCGGCCAGCGCCACAGCCGTTGCCTCGCCGATGCCCGAGGAGGCGCCGGTGACAAGCGCGACCTTGCCGGCCAGTGCGGAAGAAACAGCTGTCATTGTGAAATCTCCAAGGCCCCTGCCCGATCTTCAGATAGGCCGCGGGCCGCGAAGTGGAAGACCGGCTTTGCTTGGTTCTACTCGTCTGGGCCGGGCTCCGGCCAAGGCTCTTTCGCCGCCTCGGCATACCAGTGGCGCATCGCCGGCATCGAAAGCACGGCGTCGACATAGGCGCGGGTATCGGTTGCCAGCGTGCCACCATAGGTGTCGAAGCGGGTGACGACCGGCGCGTACATGGCGTCGGCCGCGGTGAAATGGCCAAACAGGAACGGGCCGCCTTTGCCGTGTTTTTCGCGGCATTGCCGCCACAAATCCTCGATGCGCGCCCGTTGCGCCTCACCTTCGGCGTCGAGCGGCCTGTGGCCTTTCGGCCGGCGCAAATTCATCGGCCAGCCATAGCGGACCTCGCGAAAGCCCGAATGCATCTCTGTCGCCGCCGAGCGGGCCAGCGCACGAGCGCCGATGTCGGCCGGCCACAGCTTTTTCTCGGGAAACAGCTCAGCAAGATATTCAAGGATGGCAAGGGTTTCCCAGACGATCCGGACCTCGCCAGTCGGCAGCCGATGGTTCAGCACCGGCACCTGGCCGGTCGGCGATATCCTGGCCAGATTGGCCGCGGTCTCGGGCGTGCGCAGGCGCACAAGACCTTCCTCGAACGGGATCTCCAGATGCTTCATCGCCAGCCATGGCCTCAGTGACCACGACGAAAAACACTTGTTGCCGATGAAGAGCGTGAATTCAGCCATTGTCCCTCCGGCCCTGTCTGTTCGGGCTTCTCGCGCACCCTATCCTGTCGGCTTCGCGGCCGGAAGCTATCCCAATCGACGGGCAGAACCCGGAACCTAAGCGATCCGCGACCGTTTCTCCAGGCGAACGGTTCAGGAGATGCGAGATGGTGAACAAGGATCAGGTGGCCGGCGTTGCCAAGCAAGCCAAGGGCTCGGTCAAGCAGACCGCCGGCAAGGCCACCGGCAACAGGCGCACCGAGGCCGAAGGCGACGTCGACAAGGCGACCGGCAAGATCCAGAAGGCTTACGGCGACGTGAAGGACAAGGTGAAGAAGGCGCTTTGAGGGTGGCCCTTCGCAAACCAGGAAAAGGCGGCTCGGCCGCCTTTTTTGCGTCCTCTCCTGCCCGTCAGAAAGTCAGGCTTTTGCTGTATGCATTGGTGAAGGTGACCTCGCCATGATCTCCTGCGGCTTCGCCCAGCACCACATCCATGCTGTTTCCCGTCACCCGCGCCAACGCAAAGCCGCCCATGAAGGCGGCCTTCGGCTTGAACAAATCGAGCCCGTCACGGTGGTAGATCATCGGCGTCGCGTGCTGGTGACCATGGAAGATGCCGACGACGTTGTAACCCTTCAGCACAGCCAGCAGCGCCTGCCTGTCAGCTTCGCTCCACCAGTGCGGCGGACCCTTGCCGCCTTCGTCGAAGGTCTTCTCGGCTGCGTCCCATCTTTCGATCGAAAAAGTATCCCAGCCATAATGCTGGAACAGGATGACCGGGCGGCCGTCGCCGGCATAAGTCGCCAGGTCCTGCTTCAGCCATGGCAGGCTGCTGGCGGCGCCATGGCCGGTATCGCCGGCAAAACGGTGCGTCTGGACAAGATGCAGACCGCCCCAATCCCATGAATAGCAGTCGGTCCCGACGTCGTAGTCGGTCGCCGGCGCGGGCGGCTTGAAGAACACGCCGGGGCGGTGGTTGACCTCGACGTAGTCGCGCATTTCGCGGCGGTACCAGTCGACATGCGAGCGCGGGCCGTTCTGGTCGAGGTCGTGGTTGCCGAGGCCGACATAGACCGGCATGTGCACATGGTCGGGGCCGACACCTTGCTGATAGCGCTGGCTGAACTGAAGCAGCTGCGTGCCCTCGCTGGGCTGGGTGATCTGGCCGCCGCCATCATCGGTGATGTCGCCGCCAACGACGAGGCCGAGCGGCGTGCCGATGTTGCCCGTCGAGCGCAGGGCGGTGGCAACGCCATCGATTTCAGCCGGCCATTGCCTGTCGCCGACGCCGTTGAGTGCGGCGACATTGCGCAGCAAGGCAGCGTCTGTCTTGCCCTCCTGCTCGCAATGCGGGCTCAATCCGTTTGCCATGCGGCAGGCATGGACATCGGCGATGAACAGAAAAGTGGCGTCGATCGGCGGGATGCGCTGCCCGGTCTGGCCGAAGGCCGGGCGCGAAACGGCGCCGGCCGCGGCAACGGCCGCTGCCTTCATCAGGAACCTGCGCCGGGAAACCGGCCGGGCGGAAATACGATGCATCATGCGCTAAAATTCAGCACGACGCGGACCGGCAGTCCAGTTGCTCGCAAAGTGTGTCGACACGTTCTCCCAGGTCTGGCATTGCTTTCGGCATTCAACTTGCGCGGGCAGAGGAGGACGCCATGAAAGCTACATCCATCGGCATGACAATGGCCATTCTGGCGGTGACGAGCGCAGCGCATGGCGCCGGGTGCATCGACGCCAAATCGGCCAAGGCCGGCTTCATTCTCGAAAGGCCCGGCATCCACAGCGAATTTCGTCCGGCGGCGGGCGGAATGGTGGCGGTTGCCAACAAATACCAGTCGCAATCGCCGCAGTCGCAGTACCTGTTCGGCGGGCTGATCGAAGTGTTTCGCGACAGCAGCACAGGGCAGCTGGCGATGATCCCGTTTTCCGATCTCAGGAAGGTGTTCCCGCTGAAGGCGGGGGCCAAGAGCAAGATCGCGTTTGCCCGTCTTGCACCGAACAAGCCGCCGAAGGGCACCGAGACGCTGGAGATCAACGTCAAGGGCAAGGAGACGTTCAGCCTGGGTGATTGCAAATACTCCGTGCTCGCGGTCAAGCAGACGATCAGGAGCGAGGCCGGCGAGACGCGGGACGAATTCATCGCGCTTTACGCACCCGACCTGCAGGCAGTTGTGGCCAGGCGCTATGACGAGGGCACCAGTGCCGAAAGCGTGGTCGGCTACGAGCTGATCAAGCCGCTGCCGAATTAGGAGAGCTCGGCCTCCCCGCCTCGGTCGCGATATCAGCGACTGCGGCCTCTGTCCTGCCAGCGTTAAAGCGCTCTGTGCAGTATCCTGCTACGTCGCCTCGTTCCTGTTTTGGACGACATAACTCCCTGTTCCAACGCCATCAGGCAGTCACGCAGCACGCCTGCGTCCTGTGCTGTCTTGGCCATCGACATGGCGCCGGAATAGCTGGCGACGGCGAGCGCTGCGAAGCGCTGCGGATCGGTACCTAGCTCCCGGCCCGCCTGCTGGTCGGCGCTGATCTTGTCGGCGATCGCCTGACGCCAGGTAGAAAAAATGCCGGCAAGGGCAATGCGGAAATCCGGATCGGCAAGCGACAGTTCATGCGCCAGGTTGTTGAGCGGGCAGCCGCGCACGAAACCCTGCCGCTCCAGCTCCGCCGCGACGGCCGCGAACACGGAGCGCACGCCCTCGCGCGCTGAGGGAGCCATCCGTACCGGCGCGATCCATGTCTCTTCTACGGCGGCGGCGACCCGCTCCTCGATCACTGCGAGCGCCAGCGCCTTCTTGGTTGGGAAATGGTGGTGCAGCGCGCCGCCGGTGACGCCCGCCGTCGCCATCAGGTCGCTCATGCTGGATGCATGATAGCCGCGTGCCTGAAACGCCTCCTCGGCGACATCGAGCACCTTTTTGCGCATGCCTTCGGGGTCGTTGGTGCGTTTTTGAGCCCGCGACCTTGGGCGAGCGGATATCTCTGCTGACATCTTCACACGATAGCAGATTGACAAAACAGGACAATCGGTCTGTTTTGTAAAACAGGATGACTGTCCTGTTTTGGAGCTCGCGCGATGAACCTGCCTTTGAACGCCATACCTAATCCCGATCTGCTCGCCTCGCCCGTCGTCGAACTCAGGCAATACACGCTGAAACCCGGCCGGCGCGAGACACTGATCGGCATCTTCGACAATCAGCTGATCGAGGGCCAGGAAACCGCGGGGATGACCATCATCGGCCAGTTCCGCGATCTCGACCGGCCGGATATGTTCGTCTGGCTGCGCGGCTTTGACGGTATGGAAGCGCGGAAAAACGCTCTGACCGCCTTCTATGACGGGCCGGTCTGGGCTGCCTGGCGCGACGCCGCCAACGCCACGATGATCTCATCCGACGACGTGCTGCTGCTGAAGCCGGCCTGGCCGGGCGCGAGCCTAGACCTCTCGGGATCGAAACGAGTACCCCAGGCGGACCTCGAAAAACCGTGCGCAGGCAGCGATTTGCAGGCAATTATTGTCATCAGGATTCATCATTTGCAACCGGGCCTGGAAGCCCGTTTCGCCAACGACTTCCAGACCGCGGCCCTTCCGGTGCTCGCCGCATTTGGCGCGTCGCCGCTCGCCGCCTTCGTTACCGAACATGCCGAAAACAGCTTTCCGCGGCTGCCGGTGCGGGCCAGCGAAAACGTCTTCATCAGCATCACCGGTTTCGCCAGCGCCGATGCACATGCCCGCCACGAGGCAGCCTTGGCTGCCTCCCCGGAGTGGCAAGTGTTCGAGCAGAGCGTCCAGTCACGTATGGCCAAGCCGACTGAGACTTTGCGGCTGTCGCCAACCTCACAATCGCTGCTTGGGCGGTGAGACGAGGCGAAGTTTCATACGCTGGGATAGGCAGGCGACTTGACCCGGAGTGCAGGCAGCGCTGCTCTGGGGTCATGCCGCCGGCGGAAGGCGGCAATGCGCGGGAGTGTTGGATGAGACTAGGCGGCAAACGGGCACTGGTCACCGGCGGCTCGGACGGGATCGGGCTGGCAATCGCCGAGGCGTTTTTGCGCGAAGGCGCGGACGTGCTGATCGTCGGCCGCGACGGCAAAAAACTCGACGCCGCCCGCAAGCAGCTCGGGGATAATGTCGAAGCGCTTTCGGCCGACCTGTCGGCCAGCGCCGGCATCGATGCCGTGGTCGAGCATGCCAGGCGCGGCCCACCTGTCGATATCCTCGTCAACAATGCCGGCGTGGCGTTCCTTGTGCCGTTCGAAACCGTCAGCGAGGATCAGTTCCAGCAGTCCTTCGCACTCAACGTCACGGCGGTATTCTTCCTCACCCAGCGGCTGTTGCCGCATCTCGCGCCGGGCGCGGCCTCGGTGATCAACATCTCGTCCTATTTCGCGCATAAGATGATCCCGAAGCGGCCGTCCAGCCTCTATTCGCTGTCGAAGGGCGCGCTCAATTCGCTGACCAAGTCGCTCGCCTTCGAGCTCGGGCCGCGCGGCATAAGAGTCAACGCCATCGCGCCCGGCACGGTCGACACAGCGATGCGGCGCAGGTCGATCGAAAACCTGCCTGAGACCGCGCAAGCCGAGCTCAAGGCCTATGTCGAGCGCAGCTACCCGCTCGGCCGCATCGGCCGAACCGGCGACCTTGCCGGCATCGCCGTCTATCTCGCCAGCGACGAAGCGGCATGGACCAGCGGCGGAATCTTCGCCGTGGATGGAGGATACACGGCGGGGTGAGGAGCGCGCGCTCTTCCTTCTCCCCTTGCGGGAGAAGGTGGCCGAGCGAAGCTCGGTCGGATGAGGGGTGCTGGACGGATCGCCGACGCCTCGTTTCTTCCAACACCCCTCATCCGGCTCGGCGCTACGCGCCGATCCACCTTCTCCCACAAGGGGAGAAGGAAAAGGCGCTGCTTCAACCGATTTGCATTCCCGTCACCCGCAATCTCCGCTTGAAGGCATTTGTGCAACGCGATACGCCGTTTGCAAATTGCAAACCGGAGAGACTTCGTGAGCGCGCCAGAGACCAGAACCGAAACCGACACGTTCGGTCCCATCGAGGTCGCCGCCGACCGTTACTGGGGCGCGCAGGCGCAGCGTTCGCTGGCCAATTTCAAGATCGGCTGGGAAAAGCAGCCGGCCTCGATCGTGCGGGCGCTGGGCATCGTCAAGCGGGCGGCAGCGGAGGCCAATATGGAGCTGAAGCGGCTCGATCCGGCGATCGGCAAGGCCATTATCGAGGCCTCCCAGGAGGTCATCGACGGCAAGCTCAACGAGCATTTCCCGCTGGTCGTCTGGCAGACCGGTTCGGGCACGCAGTCCAACATGAACGCCAATGAGGTGATCTCCAACCGGGCGATCCAGCTTTTGGGCGGCGTCATGGGGTCGAAGAAGCCGGTGCATCCCAACGACCACGTCAATATGAGCCAGTCGTCGAACGACACCTATCCGACTGCAATGCACATCGCCTGCGCCGAGCGCATCATCCACGACCTGCTGCCGGCGCTAAGACATTTGCATGCGGCACTCGAGGCCAAGACCAAGGCTTTCGCCCATATTGTGAAGATCGGCCGCACCCATACACAGGACGCGACGCCGCTGACGCTTGGCCAGGAATTCTCGGGCTATGCGGCTCAGGTCGCCTCGTCGATCAAGCGCATCGAGATGACCCTGCCCGGCCTGCAGGAATTGGCACAGGGCGGCACCGCGGTCGGCACCGGCCTCAACGCGCCGGTCGGCTTTGCCGAAAAGGTGGCGTCGCGCATCGCCGCAATCACCGGCATCGATTTCGTCACCGCGCCGAACAAGTTCGAGGCGCTCGCCGCCCATGATTCCATGGTCTTCTCGCACGGCGCCATCAATGCCTGCGCGGCGGCGCTGTTCAAGATCGCCAACGACATCCGCCTGCTCGGCTCCGGCCCGCGTTCGGGCCTCGGCGAATTGTCGCTGCCGGAAAACGAACCGGGCTCGTCGATCATGCCGGGCAAGGTCAATCCGACACAATGCGAGGCCATGACGCAGGTTTGCGTGCAGGTGTTCGGTAACAATGCGGCGATCAGCTTCGCCGGCAGCCAGGGCCATTTCGAACTCAACGTCTACAATCCGCTGATGGCCTATTGTTTCCTGCAATCGGTACAGCTGCTGGCCGACGCTTCCGTGTCGTTCACTGACAATTGCGTCGTCGGCATCGAGGCCCGCGAAGACAACATCAAGGCAGCGCTCGACCGTTCGCTGATGCTGGTGACGGCGCTGGCGCCGACGATCGGCTATGACAACGCCGCCAAGATCGCCAAGGCGGCGCACAAGAACGGCACAACGCTGCGCGAGGAAGCGCTGGCCACCGGGCTGGTCAGTGAAGCCGATTATGAGCGGCTGGTGCGGCCGGAGGACATGACGCATCCGGGCTAGGGTGCTGAAATGCCTGGATCTCAACACCTATGTTGATCGCGAAAACGTTACTTTGGTGAACAATCCGTAACCAATCTGACGTCTTTGGTGAACAGTCGGCCTGCGCTAACTAGACGGGTATCCCAAGTCGTTTGGCCAAACCCTTCTGGAGAGTTACGCATGTCCACCAACACGTCCACCAACACTTCGTTTGCCGGTTCCGGCACCGCCTCCGGCGCCTCGGGCACGATCCTGCTCGGCCGCATCCTGCTTTCGGTCATCTTCCTGCTTTCCGGCTTCGGCAAGCTGACGGCGATTGCCGGCACGGCCGGCTATTTCGGCAGCCTCGGCCTGCCGCTGCCGATGGTGACCGCCATTGTCGTCGGCCTGATCGAACTGCTTGGCGGCCTCGCCATCCTCGTCGGCTTCCAGACCCGGATCGTCGGCTGGGTGATGGCGATCTTCACCGTTGCCACCGCATTGGTCGCCCACACCGGCTGGGCCGATCAGATGCAGATGATCAATTTCCTGAAGAACGTCGCGATTGCCGGCGGCTTCCTCGTGCTGGCCTCCTCGGGCCCAGGCGCCTATTCGATCGACGCCAAGCGCGGCTGAAGCAGTCCAGCATTGCTTGGACAAAAGGGGTGCGGAATTTTCCGCGCCCCTTTTTCGTTGTCGGTTTGTGCCCTTCGGTCCGCTGACGGAAAACCTGCTAAGATCGGGCGCCAGGCCAAGCGGCCGTCGACAACGGAGGTGAAGATGCCCCGCAATGCGCTGCTTCTGCTTTCCCGATTGCTGCTCGCCGCACTTTTCGTTCCGTCCGGCTTCCACGCGCTTACTGACGTTGCCGGCACATCAGGCTATTTTGCCGGCCTCGGCCTGCCGCTGCCAACGCTCGTAGCCTGGGCGACGGGCCTGTTCGAGCTGATCGCCGGACTGCTCATCCTCGTCGGCCTCAAGACGCCGATCGTGGCGCTCCTGCTTGCCGCGTTCTGCATCGCGGCGGGCTTCATCGGCCACTATGGCCAGGGTGGCGACGATCCGACGCTGACCTTCATGCATTCACAGATGCTGATGAAGGACATCGCCATATCAGGCGGTTTTCTGGCGCTGGCAATGGCCGGCGCCGGCGCCTATTCGTTCGATGGCCGGGCGTTTGGGACCCGCGCCTGAGCAAGTCACCCGGTTTATTTGGTGTCCAGAAAAACAAATTTTGCGAGACGGCTTACATTGACAGGCACCGACGCTAGGGCGCTGTAGTAGCCCATCCGCCCAACGCCGATGTACAGACAAAGCTGCTGTTTTTCTACCGCTGCAGCCACCCACTCCGATCCGAAGTCGTTTGGGTCCCAAACGTAGTTTCGAAGGTTGCTGTCTATGGCGACATATACATAACCATCTGATTGAATCAGTTCTTTTCTCTTGAGATACGGCAACAGATCGACTCGACCAAAAATGGGCTTGATCGATCCGCCAATGGTCTGAGCCCTGTCGGAAAGAGCTTGGTCAATACCTCCTGAACATGGCTCGAGCCTTGAAAACAAATCGCTCTTCGACAGCGATTTCATAAATTTGAGAACGTCCGTGCTTGGCTTGAATACAAAGTAATTTATGCGCTCCCCGTTCTGGGGTGTTGTCAACATCCTATGAAAATTGAACGGCATTCTGACGCCCATCCCTTTGGGATAATGTCGATCCAGATCGAACGTCCCCTTGGCCACGACGGACAGAGTGTAAAGCGTCTGGCCACTGGCGGTGCCCGCGAAGACGACGAAGATCGCTGCAACCAACAGCTGAAGAACCTGCCTGGATCTCATGGTCTTCCCCCTTCCTAAACTGTCACGTGCGACGACGCAGGCGCCTATTTCACAGAAACGCTTGGCCCGCCCTCGACCGCCAGCACCAGCCGGCGATTGGTGACCCTTGCCAGTTGTGCCAGCCGGCCGGCGGGGCGCTCGCCGTAAAGATCGGCCAGTGCTGCCGGCAGCACCAGCGCCAGCACGCCATTGCCGCGGTTTTCCCATTTCAGTCGCGGCATGACGCCCGGCATTGCCGCGCTCAGCAAATAGACGACGCGCAGCAGCGCGGCCAGCACTCGGGCGCGCTCGAGATAGCGCTGTGTCGCCAGTCCGCGGATTTCCGGAGCGGCTTCATTGAACACGCCCTCATGGCGAAACAGGCTGACAAGCGCCAGGAAGGCACGGCCGGGATGGTCGACACCAATAAACGAGGCGTGAGCGATGATGTTGAGCGATTGCTTGCCGCGATATTCGGGATGGGCACGCCAGCCGATATCGGCGAGCAGGCAGGCGGCGTGGCGGTAGCGCGCCTCATCCCTGGTCTCGTCGATGCCGAAGGCGGCGAACGCCTTGCCGGTCCACTCGACAAGCTCATGCGCGTGGTCGACCGAGCGCGAGCGCAGGCGGGCAAGCTCTTCCGCCGCCGAGATCAGCGGATCGGCTTTCTGCTCGGCCTTGTCGAGCAGCGAATAGAGAAAGCCCTCGCGCACGCCCAGCGCCGACACGATGATCTTCGACGGCTGCATCGCCGCCATGATCTCCTGCAGCACGATGGCGCCATAGGGCAGCAGCGAGCGGCGGTTCTTGGAGATGCCCTCGATGCCTTTGATCTTATCGATCTCGGCCTTGGCGACCTGCCGGAGGAAGTTCGCGGCGCTTTCGATGCCGATCTCGTAATGGTGCATGACGCCGAGCGGGTAGTTGGTCATTTCCATGTGCAGCCGGGCGAGGTTTCGCCAGGTGCCGCCGACCGTGTAGAACGCCCTGCCCTGCCCGCCCTTCAGCAATTTCGCCCGCGCCAGTTGCTCGCGCGTGATCCTTGCCGCCTGGGCCAGCGAGTTCTTCGCCATGTCCTGCAGGCGCAAGCCGCCCAACGGCAGCGTGATGCCGTCACCGATCGTCTCACCATCGATGTCGATCAGTTCGAGGCTGCCGCCGCCAAGGTCGCCGGCAATGCCGTTGGCCGGGTGGAAACCGGAGATGACGCCGAGCGCCGAATAATGGGCTTCCTCGCAGCCGCTCAGCACCTGGATCTCGGTCTTGAGCACATCCTCGGCGCGGTGGATGAAGTCGGGGCCGTTGACGGCCTCGCGAGCGGCGGCGGTCGCCAGCACATATATGCGCTCGGCGCCGGCCTGGTCGGAGAGCGCGCGGAAGCGGCGGAACTCTTCCATCGAGCGCGTCACCGCCTCGGGATCGAGTTTTCCGGTCGAAACGATGCCGCGGCCGAGGCCGGCCAGCATCTTTTCGTTGAACAGCAAGGTCGGCGAACGCGCCAGCCCCTCATAGATGACAAGACGGATCGAGTTCGATCCGATATCGATGATGGACAGCGGTCGGCGGTCCTGAAGCCGGCCCTGGGACGCTGAAATCATCAGCCCGTCGCTGCGTTCTGTTTCTTGCGGCGTTTGAACTGCGCGATGCGCTTGGGCGCATGCGACTTCAACGCATCGCCCCGTCCGGACAGGCTCGGATTGGTCATGAAATATTCCTGCGCGTTGAACGGTTCCTCGCCCTCCTCCAGCACAACGCGCCGGGAGGTTCCGTCAGCCAATACGTCGAAACTTTGCTGGTTGTCCATGATGTTGCCGAGCATGATCTGGCCGAGCACCTGTTCGTGCACAGTTGGATTGGTGATCGGCACCATGGTCTCGACACGGCGGTCGAGATTGCGCGGCATCAAATCGGCCGAGGAGATGTAGACGATCGCCCCGTCCGATGGCAGGCCGTGGCCGTTGCCGAAGCAGTAGATGCGGCTGTGCTCAAGGAAACGGCCGACGATCGACTTCACCCTAATGTTCTCCGATAGGCCGGGCACCTGCGGTCTCAGGCAGCAGATGCCGCGCACGACGAGATCGATCTCGACGCCGGCGCGGCTGGCATCATAGAGGGCATCGATGACGATCGGATCGACCAAGGCGTTCATCTTCATCCAGATGCGGGCGGGCCTGCCCTCCAGCGCGTGGCTGATCTCGTCCGAAATGTGCTTGAGGATGCGGTCGCGCAACGTGAACGGCGATATGGCCAGCCGCATCTGCTCGGCCGGTTCGGCATAGCCGGTGATGAAGTTGAACAGCTGGGCGACATCGCGCGCGATCGTCGGGGCGGTGGTGAAGAAGGACAGGTCGGTGTAGATGCGCGCGGTGACCGGGTGGTAGTTGCCGGTGCCGAGATGCACGTAATTGCGCAGCCTGCCATCCTCGCGCCGCACGACCAGCGACATTTTCGAATGGGTCTTCAGTTCGAGGAAGCCGAAGACGACCTGGACGCCGGCTCGCTCGAGGTCGCGGGCCCAGCGGATGTTGGCTTCTTCGTCGAAACGCGCCTTGAGCTCGACCAGCGCTGTCACCGACTTGCCGGCCTCGGCGGCGTCGACCAAAGCGCGTACGATCGGGCTGTCGTTGGAGGTGCGATAGAGCGTCTGCTTGATCGCTACCACTTCTGGATCGGCCATCGCCTGACGCAGGAACTGCACCACGACGTCGAAGGATTCGTAGGGGTGGTGGACGATGATGTCCTTCTCGCGGATCGCCGCAAAACAATCGCCGCCATGCTCGCGGATGCGCTCGGGGAAGCGCGGATTGTAGGGCGTGAACTTCAGATCGTCGCGGGCGACGGCGACGATCTCCGAGATCTGGCTGAGCGCCAGCGGACCGGTGAGCACGCTGATCCGGCTTGCCGAAACGCCAAGCTCGCCGGCGACGAAGTCGCGCAGTTCGGGCGGCATCAGCCGGTCGAATTCGATCCGGATAACCGAGCCGCGGCGGCGGCGCTTCAGCGCCGTCTCGAACAGGCGCACCAGATCCTCGGACTCTTCCTCGACCTCGATATCGCTGTCGCGGATGATACGGAACGTGCCGGAACCCTTGACCTCGTAGCCCGGGAACAGCTTGCCGATATAAAGGCCGACCGCCTCCTCGAGCGGGATGAAGCGGACATGGCGCTTGCGATCCGGCAAGCGGATGAAGCGCCTCAGCGCCACCGGCAGGCGCAAAAGCGCGCTCATTTCCTCGCCGTTCTTACGGTGGCGCAATTGCAACGCCATCGAGAAACCGAGATTGGGAATGAACGGGAACGGATGCGCCGGGTCGATCGACAGCGGCGTCAGCACCGGAAATACCTGCTCCTGGAAATGGTCCTCGAGCCAGATCTTCTCGTCCTTGCTCAGCGCATCGCGGGTGATGCTCTCGATGCCTTCCTTGTCGAGCAGCAGCATCAGCGCCGAAAGGCTTTTCTGCTGGTCCTCCTGCAGGCGCTCGACCTCGCGCAGCAATTGTTCAAGCTGCTGCTCGGGCGTGCGCCCATCCGGGCTCTTCAGCACGATGCCCTCGCGCACCTGGCCGGCAAGACCCGCAACGCGGACCATGAAGAACTCATCGAGGTTGGCGGCCGATATCGACAGGAAGCGAACACGCTCGAGCAGCGGATGATTGGCGTTCAGCGACTCTTCGAGCACGCGCCGGTTGAATTGCAGCCAGGAAAACTCGCGGTTGACGAAGCGGTCGGGATTGCCGCCTTCGCGGCTCGCCGCCTCGACGGTGATGAATTCGTTCTGCACCGGCTTCAGTTCGTTCATGGTTTCCGCTCTTCCCACACCGTTCGACAACCATAGCCTTAACCGGCTTAACTTATCCTCTGACAGGCTTTTGCGACAGTTTCATTTCATCGATCTTGCAAAGAGACGGGTTATGATCCAGATGCAATCGACAAGATCAGGAGACGACGATGGCAGGCGGTTCCATTCCCCATTTCCAGAACGATGCGGGCTATCCGGCAATCGACATCGGCGTCAAGGAATTCATGTGCACCGGCGCCAATCCGCCTTTCGACCACCCGCATGTATTTCTCGACATGGGCGACGACAATGAAAAAGTCTGCCCCTATTGCTCGACGCTCTATCGCTATTCGCCGAAGCTGAAGGCGTTGGAAACGCAGCCGCCGGGCTGCCTCTATCTCGACCAGGCCGCCTGATTCTTTCGCGACAAGCCTGATGCAGGAAACGCAGTCCCGGCAGGTGGTCATCGCCGGGGCGGGCGTCGCCGGGCTGACCGCGGCACTGGCCTTCGCCGAGCGCGGCTATCGGATAAAACTGTTCGAACAGGCGCAGCACCTCGAGGCTGCCGGCGCCGGTATCCAGCTTTCGCCCAACGCGACGCGCATCCTACGGCAGCTCGGCGTACTCGATCGGCTGCTGGCTACGGCGGTGCGGCCGGAGGCGGTCGTGCTCAAGGATGCCGCCACGCTGCGCAAGCTGGCGCGCGTACCGCTTGGCCAGGCGGCCGAAACGCGCTGGGGAGCGCCCTATCTCGTTGCCCACCGCGCGGATCTGCAGTCAGCGCTGATGCAGCGAGTTTCGGAGCAGCCCGGTATCGATCTGATCGCCGGCGCGCGGGTGACCGACATCGCAGCCGGATCGAAAGGTGTTACCGTCACTGCATCGGCTGATGGCGACACGGTCGAGGCTGGCTGTCTTTTGATCGGCGCCGATGGCGTCTGGTCGTCGGTGCGAGAAACGATTGCCCGCAACGCAGCCGATTTCCGGAGAAGCCGGTTTTCGGGCGAGCTTGCCTGGCGCGCCACGGTGGCCGCCGACAGCCCCGCTGGACAAACCTTTGCGGCGATCGGTGCGCCCGATTGTGTTACTGCATTCCTCTATTCCGGCTTCCATATGGTCGCCTATCCGGTCAGCCGTGGCACTGCCTTCAACCTCGCTGCCTTCACAAAGGGCGAGCGCATCGCCGAGGGCTGGTCGGGGCATGCCGACCCCGCCATTCTCGCCAGCGCCATGCGCGGTACCGCGCCGGCGCTGGTCCGTCTGGCGAGCGAGGCCGCGCCATGGACGGCATGGCCGATCCACACCGTCGAGCAGCGGCGGTGGACGACGCCGGAAGGCATCGCGCTGATCGGCGATGCGGCGCATGCGATGACGCCGTTTGCCGCACAGGGCGCGGCGATGGCGATCGAGGACGCGGTAACCCTTGCCGGTTTCGTTGCCACCTCGCCTGCCGATCTCAGCAGCGCGCTTGTCGCCTGGGAACAGGCGCGGCGGCCGCGCGTCGCCCAGGTCGCCCGCCGCGGCGTCGTCAACCGCCTCGCCTGGCATGCGGCCGGGCCGGTGGCGATGGCCCGCAACCTGTTCCTGGCGATGCGCTCGCCCGAAAAACTCGCCGCCGATCTCGACTGGCTCTATGGCTGGCGGGCGTTGGACGATGGCGCGCGATGATACGCACGACAGGCTGGAGGGACAGCGCCCTGGACAGCACCCCTCTCTGTCCTGCCGGACATCTCTCCCACTTGGGGGGAGATTGGCCATCACATTGGCTTTCGCCAATCTTCAAGGTTGCATGACCTAGCAAGGCGCCGAAGCCGCTAATCTCCCCCCTCGTGGGGAGATGTCCGGCAGGACAGAGGGGGGCGCGAAGGATCGCGGCGTTGATCAGCCGGAACCCTCTTCAATTGTAAAGCCGCATCGACAGGCCGAGCGAGGCCGGCAGCGGATTCCACCAGCCGGTGCGCAGCCCGGCCGTGCGCAGTGCCGCCGCCGTCCAGGTGTTGCAGCCGATCAGCGCGTTGAAATGACCATTGGCTTCGAAGAACCGATCGAAGCGGGAATAGGCCGCACTCTCGATCGGGATGGCCCCGTTCGGCCCCTGCCGGAAGCTTGCCGCAATGTAATCGAGCAGCGCCGTAAACCGCTCCTCGCCGATGTCGAAGCCAGCGACGTCGCGATGCGGCTCGGCGATGTCGACGGAAATGTCGACATGCATTGCCGAGGCATCGACCGTCAGCGCCTTCATCACCGGCACCGCCTTCAGCTCCGACCAGGTCGGCGTCTCCAGATAGAAGGCGCGGCCGCCCCAGCCGAAGACGATGTAGCGGACCTCCGCCACGTCTGCTGGAATGCCGGCATCGACCAGGAAATGGAAGCGCCGGCGCACATCGTCGTCGACCGGGATGGCGATGTCGGTGTGGATCGGATTTTGCAGCACCAGGATACGGTGGCTTGTGCCGATCGGATCGGCAACGGCCGCCGGCCAGAGCGGGCGCGGCAGCAGCGTGCCCAGCGCCACCGCAAGGACTGCTGCAACGACCAGCAGGCCAAGAAAACGGGCAAGCTTCTTCATGGGAAAGGCATAGAACAAGCCATGCTCAAGGTGAAGCCCCTCCGAAAGGTGCACAGCTGACTTAGAGCTTGACGCGTATCCTCCCTGGGAGGATACGCTCAAGCATGTCAGATCACCTCCACGCCTCGCATCCTTCCATCATAAAGCGCCTGAAGCGCGCGCAAGGCCACCTTGCGGCGGTGCTGGCGATGATCGAGGCGCATCGCCCTTGCGTTGACCTGGCGCAGCAGCTTCATGCCGTCGAAAGGGCCATCAGCAGCGCCAAGCGCGAGCTGATCAACGATCACATCGAGCATTGCCTGACGGACAGCGTCGAAACCGGCGGCAACTCGCTGGCGGAACTCAAGCAGCTGGCGAAATATCTATGAATTCCATCGTAGCCCCCATTCTGGAATGGCTCGGGCTCGGCTCGCACGCCGCACATCATCACGGCGGTCACGGTCCGCACGGTCACAGCCATGGCGTCATCGACGCGACAATTGCCACCACCGACCGGGGCATCTGGGCAATCAAATGGTCGTTCGTGATCCTGGCCATCACCGCGGCATTGCAGATGGTCGTGGTTGCGTTGTCGGGGAGCGTGGCATTGCTGGCCGATACGATCCATAACATCGGCGATGCGACCACGGCGATCCCGCTATGGATTGCGTTCGTGCTGGCGCGGCGCAAGCCGTCGCGGATCTTCACCTATGGCTTGGGCCGGGTCGAGGATCTGGCCGGCATCATCATCGTGCTCATCATCCTGTTCAGCGCTGTAGTCGCTGCCTACCAAGCCATCGACAGGCTGATCAATCCACAAGTGGTGACACACCTGGGCTGGCTGACTGCGGCGGGTATTGTCGGCTTCCTCGGCAACGAGGCGGTTGCCGTGTTCCGTATCCGCGTCGGTCGCGAAATCAACAGCGCGGCACTGATTGCCGACGGCTACCACGCCCGCACAGATGGACTTACCAGCCTTGCCGTGGTCATCGGAGCCATCGGCGTTTGGTTCGGCTTTTCCTTGGCCGATCCGATCGTCGGTCTGCTGATCACGATTGCGATCTTCGGTATCGTCTGGCAATCGGCCCGCTCGGTGCTGACCCGCATGCTGGATGGAATCGAACCCGGTGTGATGGACGAAATCCGACATGCCGCCGAGCATGTTCCGGGCGCGCGCATTGTCGATGCCAAGGCGCGCTGGATCGGTCATAGATTGCACGCCGACATCGCAATTGCCGCGGACGGAACCCTGCCGCTGTCGGCGGCGAACAAGATCGCCGCAGCGCTGAAGGACGAACTATCCCAGCATATGCCGGCCCTGGCTGAGGCGAATGTGCGGTTTTCAACGGAACGTGGAGAGAACGACCATCCTCACGAGCACACGCATGACCACGGCCACATGCACTGACGCTCGCCGATTTTCTGCTAGTCTCGTCCGATGTTCCAGACGCTCGTCGAATTTCAGCGCACGATCTATCTGACGCTCGGCGAACAGATCAAGCTGCTTGCGGCCGGAGGCAATTGGCTGGCGTTCGTGGCCTTCCTGCCGATGGGCGTCGTGTTCGGGGCTGCCCATGCGCTGACGCCGGGGCACAGCAAGGCCGTCCTGGCGACTTATCTTGCCGGTTCGGATGCGAAGGTCTCGCGTGGTCTGCTCGTATCTATCACGCTATCGTTCACGCATGTGACGATTGCCGTTCTGATTGCGGCTCTCTCGCTGCCACTGGTCTCAATAGCATTGGGCAGCGTCGGCCGCGCTCCGCTTCTGGAGCACATCAGTCGCGGGCTGCTCGGCCTCATTGGCGTCTGGATGCTCTGGCGCGCTTTGAGCCACAGCCATCACCACAGGCACGAGGGCGAGGCTGTCGGCGTCATGGCAGGCCTGATCCCATGTCCGCTTACGCTTTTCGCGATGACTTTCGCGATGTCCAGGGGTGTTCCGGCAGCGGGCGTCCTGTTTGCCATCACCATGATGGTCGGCGTGGCGCTGACGCTGTCCTGCGTCGCCGTGTTGTCGATCGTGTTTCGGGAACGGCTTGTACAGTTTTTCGCGCGCCAGCCACGGCTGTTCGAAACCATCTCCCGGGCCATCGAGGGCGCCGCCGGTCTCGCCCTTGCCGGCGTCGCTGTCTGGCAGATCACCTCAGCTTGAGAGAAAATTTGGCCCCAGCCATTGCATGGCGTCCTGGCCGGTGCACCGGCTGGAACGAGCCTAGGCGACGCCGGGCGCACGGTCAGCGCTCGTCGAATACGCGCGAAGCCAGCAAGACAGAGAGCCCGGTCCGCCGGTCTTGTCCCGAACCGGCGTACAGGATCAGTGCAGGATCTGCGACAGGAACAGCTTCGTGCGCTCATGGCGCGGGTGGTCGAAGAACTCGGCCGGCGTGTTCTGCTCGACGATCTGACCCTGATCCATAAAGATCACCCGGTTGGCGACTTTGCGCGCAAAGCCCATTTCGTGGGTGACGCAGAGCATGGTCATGCCTTCCTCGGCCAGCCCGACCATCGTCTCTAGCACTTCCTTGATCATTTCCGGGTCGAGAGCCGAGGTCGGCTCATCGAACAGCATGATACGCGGGTTCATGCACAGCGAGCGGGCGATCGCCACGCGCTGTTGCTGGCCGCCGGAAAGCTGGCCGGGATATTTGTTGGCCTGTTCCGGGATCTTGACGCGCTTGAGGAAATGCATGGCGATTTCCTCGGCCTGTTTCCGCGGCATCTTGCGCACCCAGATCGGCGCCAGCGTGCAATTTTCCAGAATGGTCAGATGCGGGAACAGGTTGAAGTGCTGGAACACCATGCCGACCTCGCGGCGCACCTCGTCGATCTTCTTCAGATCGTTGGTCAGTTCCTTGCCGTCGACTATAATCTTGCCCTTCTGGTGTTCCTCCAGTCGGTTGATGCAGCGGATCATCGTCGATTTGCCGGAGCCCGACGGGCCGCAGATGACGATGCGCTCGCCGCGCATCACCTTTAGATTGATGTCCTTCAGCACATGGAATTCGCCGTACCATTTGTGCATGGCGATGATGTCGATGGCGACATCGGTGGTGGAAATATGCATCTTGGCGGCATTGACCTTGATCTCTTCCGCGCTGACGGCGTTTTCTATGGCCATGACAAGGTCCCCTTTTTTAGCGTTTGTGGCCGGTGTCGAGACGGCGTTCCGTGTACATTGAATAGCGCGACATGCCGAAGCAGAACAGCCAGAAGATGAAGGCCGCGAAGACCAGGCCGGATCTGGCCGTCTGCGGCGTCGCCCAATTGGCGTCGGAGAAGTTCTGCTTGACGATGCCGAGGAGGTCGAACATCGAGATGACGATGACCAGGCTGGTGTCCTTGAACATGCCGATGAAGGTGTTGACGATGCCGGGAATGACCAGCTTCAGCGCCTGCGGCATGACGACCAGACCCATCTTCTGCCAGTAGCTGAGGCCGAGCGAATCGGCGCCCTCATACTGGCCTTTGGGGATCGCCTGCAGGCCGCCGCGCACCACTTCGGCCATGTAGGCGGCGGCAAACAGCGACACGCCGATCAGCGCGCGCAGGAACTTGTCGAAGCTGACGCCGGCCGGCAGGAACAGCGGCAGCATCACGCTGGCAAAGAACAGCACCGTAATCAGCGGGATGCCGCGTACCGTCTCGATGAAGATCACGCACAGCAGCTTGACGATCGGCATGTTCGAGCGCCGGCCGAGCGCCAGCACGATGCCGACCGGCAGCGACACAGCTATGCCGACAAAGGACAGGCTGAGTGTCACCAGCAGTCCACCCCAGAGCGGGGTTTCGACATAGGGCAGGCCGAACATGCCGCCGATCAGCAGAACGAAGGCGACGACCGGCAGTGCAAAAAAGAGAAGAATGGCATTCAGCCCCTTGCGCGGTACGCGCGGAATGAGCAGCGGCACCAGCAGCGCCACGAACAGGATGGCCACCAGGATCGGGCGCCAACGCTCTTCCAGGGGATAGCGGCCGAACATGAACTGGCCGAACTTGGCGTTGACGAAAGCCCAGCAGGCGCCGGTCCAGCCGTCCGACTGGATGCCGCCCTGCGCCACGGTGGCGCAGACCGTGCGGTCCGGTCCCGTCCACTGGGCGTTGATGAAAGCCCAATTGACGATCTGCGGCAGGATCATGGCAACCAGCACGATGCCGATGATGGTCAGGATGGCGTCGCCGGTCGATGCGATCAGATTCTTGCGGACCCAGGCGGTGAGGCCGCGCTCGCTCGACGGCGCCGGCTGCGCCAGCGCCATCTCCGTCCGCACCCAGGACATATCGTGCTCTTGCATGGCCCTACCTCTCCACCAGCGCCATCCTGGCATTGACGACGTTCATGATCGCCGACGTGATCAGGCTGAGCGCCAGGTACACCGCCATCATGATCACCACGCCTTCGACTGCCTGCCCGGTCTGATTCAAGACCGTGCCGGCCGTCGCCGTCAGGTCCGGATAGCCGATGGCGATGGCGAGCGAGGAATTCTTGGTCAGGTTGAGATACTGGCTGGTCAGCGGCGGAATAACGATGCGCATCGCCTGCGGCACGACGACAAGCCTGAGGATCGATCCCGAGCGCAGCCCGAGTGCCGCGGCCGCCTCGGTCTGGCCTGCGCTGACGCCGCTGATGCCGGCGCGCACGATCTCGGCGATAAAGGCGGCCGTATAGCAGGACAACGCCAGATAGAGTGACAGGAACTCGGGCCTGACCTGAAAGCCACCGACGAGATTGAAGGTCGACTGCTTTGGAAATTCAAAGCTCAGCGGAAAGCCGCTCAGCGCGTAGGCCAGCAGCGGCAGGCCGACGATCAACGCCATGGATGTCCAGAACACCGGGAATGGCTGTCCCGTCGCCATCTGCCGCTGCCGCGCCTTGCGGGCGACGAACCAGGCCATGGCGATGCCGAGGAGCAGTGCGACCAGGATCAGCCAGGAGCCCTCGCCCCATATAGCGCGGGGAAAATAGAAGCCGCGCTGGTTGAGAAAGGAGCCGAACGGCAGATTGATGCTCTCGCGCGGCGGCGGCAGCACGGCGAGCACGCCGGAATACCAGAAGAAGATGACCAGCAGCGGCGGGATGTTGCGGAACACTTCGACATAAACGGTGCAGATCTTCCTGATCAGCCAGTTATGCGACAGCCGGCCGATGCCGACGATGAAACCGATGATGGTGGCGGTGATGATGCCGACGACGGCAACGATCACGGTGTTGATAAAGCCAACCAGGATGGCACGGAAATAGGTCGAATCCGATGAATAAGCGATGGCGCTTTCGCTGATGTCGAAGCCGGCGCGGCCCTTAAGAAAGCCGAAGCCGGAAGCGATGTGCAGCCGCGTCAAATTGGCGATGACGTTGTGGGTAACCCACCAGACACCAGCTACCAGCAGGACGAGGACCAGTGCTTGAAAGAATATGCCGCGGACGCGCGGATCATTGATGAAGGAACCGCGGCTTGGCTCCTCGCGAAGAACTTCCTGCGATGCCATTCGACAGTCCCCTGGAAAGAGAGACCGGAAGGCAGACGATCTGCCTTCCGGATCCATTTTCGATCAGCGGATCGGCGGAGCGTACTGCAGGCCACCCTTGGTCCACAGCGCGTTGATGCCGCGGGCGATCTTCAGCGGGCTGCCGGAGCCGACATTGCGTTCGAACATCTCGCCGTAATTGCCGACGGCCTTGACGATGTTGACGACCCAGTCGTTGGAGACGCCTAGATCGGTGCCGATCTTGGTGTCGGCTTCCTGGCCGAGCACGCGCTTGATCTCGGGATTGTCCGAGTTCTTCATCTCGTCGACATTGGCCTGGGTGATGCCCAGTTCCTCGGCGTTGAGCAGCGCGAAATAGGTCCACTTGACGATGTGGTACCACTGGTCGTCACCCTGGCGCACGGCCGGCCCAAGCGGCTCCTTGGAGATGATCTCGGGCAACACGACGTGGTCGGCCGGCGAGCTGAGCGTCAGGCGAATGCCGTAGAGACCCGACTGGTCGGTGGTGTAGACGTCGCAGCGGCCGGCGTCATATGCGGCGTTGACCTCATCCAGCTTTTCGAAAACGACGGGGTTGTACTCCATCTTGTTCGACTTGAAATAGTCGGCAAGGTTGAGCTCGGTCGTGGTGCCGCTCTGCACACACACCGCCGCGCCCGAAAGCTGCAGTGCCGAATTCACGCCCGGAAGCTTCTTGGCGTTGATCATGAAGCCCTGACCGTCATAATAGGTGACGCCGACGAAGTTCAGGCCAAGCGCCGTATCGCGGTTGATGGTCCAGGTGGTGTTGCGCGACAGGATGTCGACCTCGCCCGACTGCAGCGCGGTGAACCGCTCCTTGGCGCTGAGCGGCGTGAACTTGACTTTGGTGCCATCGCCGAAGACGGCGGCCGCCACGGCGCGGCAGAAATCCACATCGATGCCTTTCCATTCACCCTTGTCGTCAGGCGCCGCGAAGCCAGCAAGACCCGTATTGGTGCCGCACTGGATGAAGCCTTTCGCCTTGACATCGTCGAGCGTGCTCGCCGATGCGGCCGAAGCCGCGAAGCCAAACGCGGCGGCGCCCAAAAGGCCGATTGCAATGTGTTTCATGACCCACAGACCCTTTTCTGTTTTTTCCAGGCGAACCTGACTTTTTCCCGTGTGAACGCAGCTAAGTATCCCGGCCCGTTACCGGAATCCCGCATCGTCACCGACGCGCTGCCTCCCATTCACGAACAACATCGAAGGCGATTATTCCTGTGAGGTCAAGGGAAATGACCAAATCCGAAAGACTTTGAAAACCAACCGCCTGAAATGCCTGAAATTGCAGACAAACGCGCTCGCAAATTGGTCAGCGCGCCAATAAAGCCGGCAAAGTCCGACCGTGAGTTGCCAAGCGCACTTGGCAGCCTTCCCGCGGATCCACGGCTCGTTGCTGAATTGGCATATTCAAGACCTTGGCCTGGCGCGTGCGGTGCGGTTGCGCGGCCAATGCCGCCGCACTATGGCTAACGACCTACTCATGGGATAAAAAGCAATGGCAAAAGACGGCAGCGAGATGGGCATCAACACGCGGCTCGCCCATTCCGGCAACAACCCGCATGACTATTTCGGCTTCGTCAATCCGCCGGTGGTGCATGCCTCGACCGTGCTCTATCCCAATGCGGCGGCGATGGCTTCACGCAGCCAGAGATACACCTACGGCACGCGCGGCACGCCGACCACCGATGCGCTGAACAGCGCGATCGATGCGCTGGAAGGTTCGGCAGGCACGGTCGCGGTACCGTCCGGCCTGGCGGCGGTGACGCTGCCGCTGCTCGCCTTCCTGTCGGCCGGCGATCATCTGCTGATCGTCGATTCCGTTTATCATCCGACCCGCAACTTCGCCGACACGATGCTGAAGCGGCTGGGCATCGAGGTCGAGTATTACGAACCGCGCATCGGCGCCGGCATCGCGGCGCTGATCAAGCCCAACACCAAGGTGGTGTTCACCGAATCGCCGGCCTCCAACACTTTCGAGGTGCAGGACATACCGGCCATCGCCAAGGCAGCGCATGCCGCCGGCGCCATTGTCATGATGGACAACACCTGGGCGACGCCGCTCTACTTTCGCCCCCTCGACCATGGCGTCGACATCTCGATCCACGCGGCGACGAAATACCCGGCCGGCCATTCCGACGTGCTGCTCGGCACGGTGTCGGCCAATGCGGACTGCTGGAAGCAGCTTTTCGAGACGTTCAACACGATGGGCTGCTGCGCCGGGCCTGACGACGTCTACCAGGTGCTGCGCGGCCTGCGCACTATGGGCGTGCGGCTGGAGCATCATCAAAAGAGCGCGCTTTCCCTCGCCGGCTGGCTGGAGGGTCAGCCGGGCGTAGCGCAGGTGCTGCATCCGGGGCTGCCCAGTCATCCCGACCACGCCATGTGGAAGCGCGATTTTTGCGGATCGAGCGGCATCTTCTCGATCGTTCTCGCGGGCGGCGGACAGAAGCAGCAGCACGCCTTCCTCGACGCGTTGAAGTTTTTCGGCCTCGGCTATTCCTGGGGCGGCTATGAGAGCCTTGCCGTGCCGGTATTCCTTGGCGACCGCACCATCGCCAAGGGCCCGTATGACGGGCCGCTGGTGCGCCTGCAGATCGGGCTCGAGGATGTAGGGGATATGAAGGCCGACCTGGCGCGCGGGCTGGCGGCGGCCGCTGAGGCCTGAGCCAGCACCTTTTCACACTGAGTCAGAAAATCGGCGTAACAGCCTGGAAAAATTGCGATCCTGAGCGATATCATGGCGACCGATCGGCCGATGATACGGCTCTACAAAATAGAGGCGGCGGTGTGGTGAAGGCGGTAGAATAGCCTCTGCCAGTCCTTGCCACGGATTGAGGCTGGCCGGCGGGATCGGTCGGGAACCTTTTGTCGGCCGATGCATCCAATGTCGCGATGAGAAGCCTATCAGGAGATCGGCCATGCCTGCTGCGTTGACGGCAACGCCCGCCGCTTCCGGCGACATGCAGCTTGTCGGCCGCGCGCTGGCACGTGATGGCGATGCATTCCGCAGCATCATCAAGACGCACAACCAAAGGCTCTACCGCATCGCCCGAGGCGTCGTGCGTAACGACAGCGAGGCCGAGGACATCGTCCAGGAGGCCTATGTCAGCGCCTTTGCCCATCTCGAGGCCTTTCGCGGCGATGCCTCGCTCGCCACGTGGCTATCGCGTATCGTCATCAACGAAGCGCTCGGCCGCTTGCGCAAAAGGCGGCGAATGGTAGCGATGCCTGAAAACCCGCAAGCCGAAATCATCCGGTTTCCCCTTAACCCGAGCGACGATCCGGAGCGGACGATGGCGCAACGGCAGATCCTTGAGCTTGTCGAACGGGCAACCGACAGTCTTCCCGATGTCTACCGGATGGTGTTCGTGGCGCGTGTCATCGAGGGATTGAGCATCGAGGAAACCGCCGAACTGCTTGGCGTGCGACCAGAAACCATCAAGACCCGGCTGCACCGCGCCCGCGCGCTGGTGCGCAAGGCGCTGGACGACCAGATCGGCCCGGTGCTGCTCGACGCCTTTCCCTTCGCGGGCCGGCGCTGCGAACGTCTGACCAATGCCGTGATGCAGCGGCTTGGTCTTTGCGGATAGGCCGCGCCGATTTTCGCGGGAACGTTTGGCGGCGACCTGCATCCAATGAGCATCACTGAAAACGAAGCCCGATGCAGTTCCGCGTCGGGGCGAAGGAGAGCATCATGTTTATTCGATCGACCACGGCACTGGCCGCAGTTTTCCTGCTTAGCGCAGCGCCCTTGTCGCAAGCTGCCGACAAACCGACCGATCCGCAGATCGCACATATCGCCTACACAGCGGGCGTGCTTGACGTCGAGGCGGCCAAGCAGGCGCTGAAGAAATCGAAGAACAAGGAGGTCGTGGATTTCGCCAAGGACATGGTGCGAGATCACGAGGCGGTCAACAAACAGGCTCTCGACCTGGTCAAGAAGCTCAAGGTCACGCCTGAGGACAATCCGACCAGCAAGGCGCTGACCAAGGCGGCGGCCGAGGAACGTGCCAAGCTTGCCAAGCTCAAGGGCGCGGCGTTCGACAAGGCCTATGTCGCCAGCGAAGTGGCCTACCACAAGCAGGTCAATGGCGCGCTCGAAACACTGCTGATTCCGTCGGCCAGCAATGCCGAGTTGAAGAGCCTGCTGGAAACCGGCCTGAAAATATTCCAGGGCCACGAACAGCACGCCGAACACGTCGCCGGCATGCTGAAGTGAGGATTGGGCCGATGATGTCGAGGCGGCATCTGTGGGTTGCGCTGGCATTGGCCATGGGTGCCGCGCCGGCCAAGGCCGAAACCATCGAGGTGACGATCGAGAAGCTTGTGTTTTCGCCGGCAAAGATCGAGGCGAAGGTCGGCGACACGATCAGGTGGGTGAACAAGGACGTGTTCGCCCACACGGCAACCGTCAACGGCGGTTGGGAAGTGATGATCCCGCCGAAGAAGGCGGCGAGCCTGACGGTGAAGAAGGCGGAATCGGTCGATTATTTCTGCCGCTTCCATCCCAACATGAGGGGCCATCTGACGGTGACATCGCCCTGACTGGCTGATGCATGCCGCGCAAAAGTGTGCAGCGGTTTTGCGATAACGACATGCATAAAAAAGAGCCTAAAGCGCGCCGCATGAGGCCGGTCGAATGCGACGCGCTTTAGGCCGCCAGCCATGCCGTCCCCACAAGAAGCGTGACCAGCGTCAACGGCAGGCCGACCTTGAAGAAGGCGATGAAGCCCAGCGGTTTGCCGGAGACCCGCGCGTGCTCGGCAACGATCAGATTGGCGACCGAGCCGAGCAGCGTGAAATTGCCGGCCAGCGTCGAGCTCATGGCGACGACCAGCCAGGCCCGCTCGGGGTTTTCCAGTCCGGGCACGAACGGCTTCAGCGCCAGCACGGCCGGGACATTGCTCATGATGTTGGACAGCACTGCGGTGAAGCCGGACAGCCGCCAGACGTCATTCAGCCCGAGGTCCTTTGCCGAGGCGACGATGTCGGGCGTCAGCAGCGTCTTCTCCGCCCCGGCGACGACGATGAACAGCCCGGCGAACATGAACAGCAGCGGCCCATCGATCTCGCGATAGATGCGCTCAGGTTTGATGGCGCGGGTCAAAAGAAGAATGGCGCCGCCGATCAGCGCTGCCTTGGCAACGGGAACGCCGGCGAAGAAGGCGATCGCCAAACCGACACAGACGACCACCGCCTTCACCACCTGCCCCGGCAGCATGCGGCCGCGATAGACTTCGGGGCTGAGCTCGGCCTTGCGCGAAAATTCGGCGCGGTAGACGATGCGGATGATGACGATGACGGCGACGAGGCCGAACGCCGCGACCGGCGCCAGCGCCGCCGAGAAGGCCGGATAGGAAATCCCCGACAGCGCGCCGATGACCATGTTCTGCGGATTGCCGGTGATGGTGGCGACGCTGCCGCAATTCGAGGCCGTGGCGGTGGCGATCAGATAGGGAACCGGGTTGCGGTTGATGACGCGGGTGACATGGACGACGATCGGCGCCATGACCAGGCAGATGGCGTCGTTGACCAGGAACGCCGACAGGACGCCGGTCAACAGCGTCACCATCACCAGCAGCATGAACGGCGCATGGGCATGCTCGATGGCGAACCCGCCGAGCGCGCGAAAGGCACCCGACACTTTCAGATGCGCCACGACGATCATCATGCCGAGCAGAAGCGTGATGGTGTCGAAGCTGATGGCGCGGTAGGCGTCCTCCATGTCGAGCGCGCCGATGGCGATCATCGCCGCACCGCCGAGCAGCGCGATCCCTGCCCGGTCAAGGCGCAGCCCGGGTATCCTGCCGATTGCGACGCCGGCATAGGTCAGGACAAGGATCAGCAGTGCCGCCGCGCCCATCGCTGTCATGTCTTGGAAATCCTGTGCGACTGGCGAGTGAACCTGTCCGGAATGGACACTGAAAATATTGGCGATCCCGACAGGATTCGAACCTGTGACCATCGGCTTAGAAGGCCGGTGCTCTATCCAGCTGAGCTACGGGACCGCTGGCCGGCCGGATGACCGGCGAATTGTGCCGGGAGGGCCGGTATGGGATCAATGCGTCCAGGGCGTCCTGCGGTCATAGCGGAAATTCTCCGCATAGGAAATCTGGCGGCGCTTGATTTCCTTCGGCTCCTCGACGCGAAAAGCGAGCCCTTCCTTCTCGGCATAGGCCACCGCCTCTTCCCTGGTGTCGAAGGTCAGCCTGATCTGGCTTCGCATGTCGCCGGACGTGGTGTAGCCCATCAGCGGATCGATCTTCTTGCGCTGCTCCGGATCGAATTCCAGCACCCAATAGCCGGTCTTGGCCTTGCCGGACTGCATCGCGGTTTTGGCTGGGCTGAAAATGCGGGCTGACATGACCACCTCATTGCTGGTTGCAAGCACACGACCCCGAGACCACATTACTGTTCTCTGGCCATGCACTAGCCCGTCATTACTGCGCAATGCCGTCGGCAGCAAGGCCGATGGCTTTTTACGCTTGCTTTGGCGGGCCGAAATCACTAGGCAACAGACCGTTCGGAGTGTAGCGCAGCCTGGTAGCGCATCTGGTTTGGGACCAGAGGGTCGGGAGTTCGAATCTCTCCACTCCGACCATTCATCAAGCAAATCTCGTCGGCAGGGCAAGCGGATCACGCTCGAGTGTGTCTCCCGTCGCCGGTCATGTTTAAGCGACGGACGGACAGCACGAGCCCGCGCTGCCCGTCCGATATGCAAGCCGTCAGCCCTGGATGAAGGCCAGCAGATCCGGATTGATGATCTCCGGATGCGTGGTGCACATGCCGTGCGGCAGGCCCTTGTAGACCTTGAGCGTGCCGTGCTTCACCAGCTTGGCCGCAAGCAGCGCAGAATCGGCGATCGGCACGATCTGGTCGTCGTCGCCATGCATGATCAGGACGGGCACGTCAATCTTCTTGAGATCGTCGGTGAAGTCGGTCTCGGAAAAGGCCTCGATGCAGTCGTAATGGGCCTTGGCGCCGCCCATCATGCCCTGGCGCCACCAATTGTCGATAGCCCCTGGCGAGACCTTGGCGCCCTCGCGATTGAAACCGTAAAACGGGCCGGCCGGCACATCCCTGTAGAACTGGGCGCGGTTGGCGACCAAAGCGGCGCGAAAGCCGTCGAAGACCTCGATCGGCAGGCCACCCGGATTGCTGTCGGTCTTGACCATGATCGGCGGCACGGCGCCGATCAGTACCGCCTTGGCAACGCGGCCGCCACCGCCATAAAGCGCGACGTAACGGGCCACCTCGCCGCCACCGGTCGAATGGCCGATGTGGATCGCATCCCTGAGATCGAGATGCGCCGCCAGCGCCGCAACGTCGGCGGCGTAGGTGTCCATCTCATTGCCGGTCGCGGTCTGCGACGAGCGGCCGTGGCCGCGGCGGTCATGTGCGATGACGCGGTAGCCCTTTTCGAGGAAGAACAGCATCTGGTTGTCCCAGTCGTCTGAGCTCAGCGGCCAGCCGTGATGGAACACGATCGGCTGGCCCTTGCCCCAATCCTTGTAGAAAATCTCGGTGCCGTCATGGGTGGTGAATGTGCTCATCGTCCTACTCCTTGATGGAAAAGTTGGGGGTAACAGGGAAGCTTTTAGCCCCCTTCAGCTGGACAAATTATAACAGTGCGGCCAGGGTGAGCATTGGCAAAACGGACATTCAACGTGGCAAAACTGACAAATGACGGCTGCGCGTGATCTGATCGAAATCGGCCTTGTCTTGTATCCCGGCGTGCAGGAAGCAGCCGTGCTCGGCCTGACCGATCTTTTCATGCTGGCAAACCGGCTGGCTGTCGAGCGGTCGCCGGACGCGTTGAGGCTTCGCGTCAGTCATTGGCAATTGGAGGACGCGGGCCACACCGTAGTCCGCACCTTCGACAGCGACCCCGGCGCCGACAATGAACCAGCCATGGTTATCCTCCCGCCGACCTTGGGAGATCCGATCGCTCGGGAAGCAGCCGCGCCCTATGCCGGCTGGCTCAGGGACCGTCATGCGGCAGGCGCGACCCTCGGCTCGGTCTGCGCCGGCGCCTTCGTGCTTGCCGAGACCGGCCTGTTGTCCGGTCGCGCGGCGACGACGCACTGGGCCTATCGCGACGCGCTGGCGCTACGCTTTCCCGACATCCTGCTCGACGCCGACAGGCTGGTCATTGACGATAGCGACATCATCACCGCGGGCGGCTACATGGCCTGGACCGACCTCGGCCTGAAGCTGGTGGACCGGGTGCTCGGGTCAGCCGTGATGATGGACACGGCGCGTTTCATGCTGATCGACCCGCCGGGCCGCGAGCAACGTTTTTACAGTCCGTTTGCGCCGCGGCTGACCCACGGCGACGAAGCGATTCTCAAGGTGCAGCACTGGCTGCAGGCGAACGGCGCGCGCGATGTGACGCTTGGCGCCATGGCCGATCACGCCGGGCTGGAGGAGCGGACTTTTCTGCGCAGGTTCCGCAACGCCACCGGCCTCAAGCCGACCGAATATTGCCAGCACCTGCGCGTCGGCAAGGCGCGCGAGATGCTGGAAACCACGATACGAGCGATCGACCAGATCGCCTGGGAGGTCGGCTATGACGATCCCGGCTCGTTCCGCAAAGTATTCGCCAGGATAACCGGATTGGTGCCCGGCGACTATCGCCGGCGGTTTGGCGTGGAACGAGCGGCGCTTGGGGGAGACGATCGGTCTGAAACGGTAGCGAGGCTAGAGCAATGACGGACCGACCAATCGCGACCTGCGATGAGTGCGGCAGCACATATTTTTCCGACAGCAGCGCAATGGCCAGTCTATGTGCCGAATGCGCATCTCTGCTCTATGGATATCCAAACTGCGAACATAATTTCGAAAGCGGCCGATGCACGGCCTGCGGGTGGGACGGCTCTCGATCAAAATACGTCGCCGATATCATTTCCAGGCAAGACCGACAGCGTTGAGAATATCGCTATCAGCTGGCGAGAAAATCACACTTCAAGGCGACTGGTCGGATCGCCGCATATGGCAAGCTCGCCGGGAAGAGAACCCCAACCACCCATCTCCCGGCGAGCCTACTACCTGATTTGATACGCAATCAGGACCGGGATTAGCCGGCAAGCTGTCAGGTGCAAGACAGATGCCAGGTTTGTTTCCCGAAATGAGACACCGGCCGAGGTAAGAACTAGGTATATGCACCTTCCCCGGCCCAGCCAAAAACCATTGGCCGTAGTTCTTCAAGGGCGGCTTGCAGCATTTCGGGAGACGCGTGGCGTTCCTCTCTGCCACCCCATTTGTGTAGCGCTTTTAGGATCCAGCACCGACGCCACAATGGTTACGTTGCCGTTGACGTCAGGCAAATTGAGCCACAACTGAGCACGACGATTGCCATTCTTGTCGTAAACCCAGATAGAACGGACATCGTCGTCGCGATATTTAGTGGCGACCCGTATTCCGTGCCGATTTGCCCACGACATCAGAAACGGATCAATGATGTCGTATGCACTGAATTCAGACGTCATTTTGTATCCTCTAAATCTCGAACTCGCCCTGCCCTTCGTCCATGGCGCTGACGGTCTCGGCGGCGAGCGCGCGGGTGATCGGCGTCTTGCGCTCGAGCGCGGTGCGGTCGAGCCGTTCGACCACGCGCATGGCAGTGGCCAGCGAGCGCTCGATGCGGCGCACCAGATATTGCACGACATGCGGCTCGACCTCGACCTGGCGGTCGGCGAACAGCTTTGTGATGACGCCGGCCAGCAGAAGATCGTCGGGTTCGTGGATCTCGACGGTCGCCGCCGCCTTCAGCCGCGACGCCAGGTCGGGCAGCCTGACGCCCCAGGCGGACGGGAAGCGCCGCGCCGTCAACAGCAAGGTCGAGCCGGCGCCGCGCACCGCGTTGATCAGGTGGAAGAGGCCGTGCTCATCGATCGGTTCCGCATCGATATCGTCGATCAGGGCCGGATGCGGGCCGAGGTTTTCGATGCACTCGCCGATGCGGCCGGCCTCCACTTTCACGGCGTCGGCGCGGGTCCGCCAAATCGAGGCCAGATGGGTTTTCCCCGAGCCGGCCGGCCCGGCCAGCACAACGACCGGCGACGGCCAGTCCGGCCAGCGGTCGACAAGCGCCGCCGCCTGGCTGTTGGTGCTGGAGACGACGAGCTCGTCGCGCGAATAGCCGGTGCCGTGGCCTAGATCGAGCGGCAATTGACGCGGCGGATCGATCTTGTCCGGCATCTGGCTCAACCGCGCGCGCCCCCGCGGCGCCGCACCTGCAGCGGCGGCACCGGCTCGTCGGCATGGCCCTTGTAGAGCGGCGATTCGAGATAGCGGGCGATGGCGAAACGCACCAGAACGGCAACGGCGGCGGAAGCCGGCACGGCAATCAGCAGGCCGACGAAGCCGAACAGCGCGCCGAAGGCAAACAGCGCAAACATCAGCCACACCGGATGCAGACCGACGCTTTTGCCGACCAACCGCGGCTGCAGGATATTGCCCTCGATGAACTGCCCGACGAAGAACACGCCGGCCACCGCCGCGATCATGGTCCAGTCCGGCCAGAACTGGACGAAGGCGACGCCGACGGCCAGCACCAGGCCGGTCAGCGAGCCGACATAGGGGATGAACGAGATCAGCCCGGCAAACAGGCCGATGAGGATGCCGAAATTCAGGCCCGTCAACGTCAGGCCGGTGGCATACATGGCGCCCAGCACCAGGCACAGCGTGCCCTGTCCGCGCACGAAGCCGGCGGTTGCCGTATTGATGTCCCTGGCGATCGCCCTGACGGTCTTGACATAGTCGCGCGGCACCCAGCTGTCGACGATTGCCACCATGCGGTCCCAGTCGAGCAGCATGTAGAAGGCGACGACCGGCGTCACCACGAACAGGCTGACCACCGAGACCAGCGCCACGCCGGAGCTCCAGATCGAGGTGAAGACGGTGGTCAGGAGGCCGAAGCCGGAGGTCAGCAGCGAGTTCAAGCCTTCACGCAGACCGTTGGCGTCGACGCCGAATTTTTCTTCCAGCCATTTCGGGTCGAAGCTGGTGATCAGGCCCTGCAGCCGGGTCAGATAGTCCGGCAGCTTGCTGGCGAAATCAGCCATCTGCGAGGCGAGCACCGGAACCAGGATGACGACGGCCAGCACCAGGACGACGATAAAGGCGATGAGGATGACCACCGTCGCCATCAGCCTGGACAGGCCGAGGCGCTCCAGCCGGTCGGCCACAGGATCGAGGAAATAGGCGAGCACCATGCCGGCAACGAAGGGCAGAAGGATGCCGCTGAAGACATAAAGGAAGACGGCGAGGATGATGGCGCTGACCAGCCAGAAGCGGATCTGGCGGCGAAACGACGCCGATGCCGCAGCCTCCGCTGCCGCGGCTTCGGCCTCGGCGTCGATGGACCGTTCGTCAGGTGCCCGGTGGTCAGGTGCCCCGTGTTCAGGTGCCGGGTGTGGAGCCTTCGCCATAGCCGCTCATATGCCTCAGCCAAGCCACGAGATAGGCCGCGGCCGAAGCCACGGTCAAGACCCCGGACAGCAATATGAGGGCCGGCCTCAGCGGATCGAGACGGATGTCGAAGGCGAGCTCGCCCAACACCACTGCCGCCAGCACGATCTGGATCGCGGTGTTGGCCTTCGACACCAGGAGCGGCTTCATCTCGACCGGATGCGCCATGACGGTGGATAAAAGCACGGCGCAGACGATCAGTGCGTCGCGCGACACCATGGTAACGACCAGCCACAGCGGCAGTTCGCCGCTGAAGCCCAGGACCACGAAAACCGAGACCAGCAGCAGCTTGTCGGCCATCGGATCGAGATAGGCGCCGAGCCTGGAAAACTGGTTGAAATGACGGGCGATGAAGCCGTCGACGCCGTCGGAAATGCCGGCAATGAGGAAGCCGGCAAAGGCCCAGTCCCAGCGTTCCTGCAGCATGGCCAGCACCACGGCCGGCACCAGCACGAAGCGCATGATCGTGATCATGTTGGGGATGGTCAAACGCATATCCCGTCGCTCTTGTTTGTCGATACATGATGGAGATGGAGGGTTACGGCAAGTGAGAAGCGACACAGAAGCTGCCAATCTCCCCACGAGGGCGCCAGCAATGAAATAGGTCAAGACCGATGTCGATTTCGGGGAGGCTCATTCGTCTCACGATAGGAAGCCGAGGAAATTTGCCCAGCAAGGAAACGGACGCGATGACAATCACTATCACAGCATTTGAACGATCGCCCGATGGCGGCAAGGGACTGGCGCGCGATACGCGCGTTCGCTGGGCGCTCGAAGAAGTGGGGCAGCCGTATGAGGTTCGTCTTGTTTCCTTCGCAGAAATGAAGGCGCCTGGCCATCTGGCCATCCATCCCTTCGGCCAGATCCCCACCTATGAGGAAGGTTCTCTCTCGCTGTTCGAAACCGGCTCGATCGTCTTTCACCTTGCTGAGCAGCATGCGGGATTGCTGCCGAAGGATCCCAATGCCCGCGCGCGTGCGATCACGTGGATGTTTGCCGCACTTAACACCGTCGAGCCGACGATCCTCGAATTAACGACGGCAAGAATATTCGAACGTGACAAGCCTTGGAGCGAGGAGCGCTTGCCGTTAGTAAAGGACCGTGTTCGCGCTCGGCTGGACAAACTCTCGGCCCACTTGGGCGTCGCCGACTGGCTCGATGATACGTTCAGCGCAGGCGATTTATTGATGGTATCGGTGCTGCTGCGACTAAGAATGTCAGGCATTTTGGACGAATATCAAAACTTGGCTGCCTATGTAGCGCGCGGGGAAGCTCGGCCGGCTTATATCCGGGCTTTCGCCGCGCAATTTGCAATCAACGCAGAGGGGCGTGAAGAATAGCCAGCGTTGAACTAACCAAATGGAAGCGAGCCCGAAGCGCGCTATCCTTTGGCCGTTAGGAAACAAGGCGCGCTTTGGATGGACTAATAGGCCGCTAGCAAGGCACGATGCGCAACAGAGAGGGAGTGGAACCTTGTCTTTGGCCGTTGGCGAAGTGCGTAAGTATCTCGATACGTTCATGACGGGACATGGCTTTCGCCGCATCCGGAAAGGCGTCTTCGAAGTCGACCGGAGCGACGATATCAGCCTGATTCTCGAAGAGGCCTTTACTGCAAGCCATGGCGATGTTCATTTGAACATGCTCGTTTACCTGGACTTTCTTACCGTCAGGCCGTTGCTTGAAAGGCTGTACGGCAAAAAATGGATCTGGCCCGGACTGTCGCAGTTTCATCCTGAAACGATATTTAACAATGAGCTGAAAGCTTATGCTCGTTACTTTGAGCACCTTGACCAGACGAGCATAGATAGGTTGCTGGGGAAATATGTCGAGCTGGCGCGACGGATCAGGGCTCAGAACCCGGACCTCGCCAGTTACGTCGCCGGACATAGCGAGTTGCTCGACAAACCTTACGAATTCACACAGCCCTTCGCAGTTCGAATCCTCGCGCTGATTGCCTGCGAAATCGAACTTGGGCACTACGAGCGGGTTAAGCAGGCTGTGCACTGGATTCGAACGAACAATGGCGGAATAGCGCTGAGCGGCTACGCCAAGGCACAACTCGACCGCGTCGACATGGTTCTGGCGGAACGAGAGGGGCGTCCATAAGGGGGGCAGCTTGGGCGACTGTCCACTCCTTTGTCGAGCCAAGACCGTCTGATCCCGCCGTCATCCTTGCGAGGTGCGGCCGTTCATGCGAAGAGCCCGTGAAGCGACAGCCTATTTCCCCACTGCTGAATGACGATGGCGCAGAGAATCACAATCGCTTGGCGAGTAACGCTTTGTTATCTGGCCGGACTGACGGAAAGTCTTTTGGTCTTCGCATTTTTCGGAGCCTCGCACCGCAACGTGGCAGCGCAGGATCTTCTTTCGACCTTCGCTCTTTATCTGGCCGTAGGCGTGGTCGTCTCTTGGCCCCTCTGGCTGACCGCCGCTGTCGTCGCGTTCGTTTTCTCAAGGTCAGTCGCTGCAAAGCCAGGTCTGTGGACTGCCGCGACGGCTTTGATCGCCGCCGGCTTCTCGTATGGGACCCTGCCCTTCGACGGTGAGATCAGGTCTCTTGCCACCGTCGGAGGCCTCGCCGCAATTCTGGCAGGGATTTCTTTTTACTGTTGGAGTGTATCACGCCCGGTTCCGCCGTTATCCAACTGAAACACCATCATCACGCGCTTGCCTTGCGGGGCAAAACCGTTCATGCGAAGAGCCCGCAAGCGAATGAAACCAGCGACAGGCAAGCGCAACAGATGAGCAGGCGCCGGAAATGAGCAAGCGCAAGAACGGGCTCACCTATGCCGAAGCGGGCGTCGACATCGATGCCGGCAACCTCATGGTCGAGAAGATCAAGCCGCTGGTGCGCGCCACCCGCCGGCCGGGCGCCGATGGCGAGATCGGCGGCTTCGGCGGCCTGTTCGACCTCAAGGCCGCCGGCTTCACCGATCCGGTGCTGGTGGCCGCCAATGACGGCGTCGGCACCAAGCTGAAGATCGCCATCGATGCCGGCAAGCACGATACGATCGGCATCGACCTCGTCGCCATGTGCGTCAACGACATCGTCGTGCAAGGCGCCGAGCCGCTGTTCTTCCTCGACTATTTCGCCACCGGCAAGCTCGATCCCGACCAGGGTGCTTCGATCGTCGGCGGTATCGCTGCCGGCTGCCGGCAGGCCGGCTGCGCGCTGATCGGCGGCGAGACGGCGGAAATGCCCGGCATGTATCACGACAAGGATTACGACCTTGCCGGCTTTGCCGTCGGTGCCGCCGAACGCGGCCAGCTGCTGCCGACCGACGACATCGTCGAAGGCGACGTGCTGCTCGGCCTCGCCTCGTCGGGCCTGCATTCGAACGGCTTTTCGCTGGTCCGCCGCATCGTCGCCGTAAGCGGCCTTGGCTGGGGCGATCCGGCGCCGTTCAATGACGAGGCGACGCTGGCCGAGGCGCTGCTCGAGCCGACGCGCATCTACGTCAAGTCGATCCTCAAGGCGATCCGCAACACGCATGGCATCAAGGCGCTAGCCCATATCACCGGCGGCGGCTTTCCCGAAAATATCCCGCGCGTTCTGCCCAAGGATTTTTCGGCCGAGCTCGATCTCGGCGCCATCGAGGTGCCGCCGGTGTTTTCGTGGCTGGCCAAGACCGGCGGCGTCGCGCCGGAAGAGATGATGCGGACCTTCAATTGCGGCATCGGCATGATCCTGGTCGTCGCCTCCGGCCAGGCGGCGCAGGTCGCTGCCGTTCTGCAGGAGGCCGGCGAGACGGTGACGCCGATCGGCCAGATCGTGCCGCGCCGCGATGCCGGCGTCATCTATCGGGGCTCGATTGGCCTATGACCAGGAAACGGACGGTCGTACTGATCTCGGGGCGCGGCTCCAACATGACGGCGCTGGTTGCGGCGGCGAGCAACCCGGCCTATCCGGCCGAGATCGTCGGCGTCATCTCCGACCGCGCCAATGCCGCCGGCCTTGGCATCGCCGCGGCGCGCGGCATCGCCACCAGAGTGATTTCGCGCTCCGACTATGCCAGCAAGCAAGCGCATGACGAGGCGATCGATGCGGCCCTCTTGTCGTTCGGCGCCGAGATCGTCGCGCTGGCCGGCTATATGCGCATCCTCGGCGCGCGCTTCGTAGAGAAGTGGCAGGGCCGCATGATCAATATCCACCCTGCCCTGCTGCCTGCCTTCAAGGGGCTGGATACGCATGCGCGGGCGCTGCGCGCAGGCATGCGCATCCATGGCTGCACGGTGCATTTCGTCACGCTCGACATGGATGACGGGCCGATCATCGCCCAGGCCGCCGTGCCGGTGATGGTCGGCGACAATGAGGATACGCTGGCCGCGCGCGTGCTCAAGGCCGAGCACCAGCTCTATCCGCTGGCGCTGGGCCTAGTCGCCGAAGGCAAGGCGCGGATGGAAGGCGGCCGCACGGTGTTTTCGCGCTTCGCCGACGATGCCGACAACGCCACGTCGGTGGTGATCGCGCCCGACCCGCTGCGCGAAGAGACCGATCTCGAGCACCTGGCGCGGATCACGCCGTGAGGGTCCGCAGAAACGGCCAATAAATCGCCGGGGAATGACAGAATAGATCAATGGACGTTTTCGACAGCGCGATCCGGACAAAGCGTGATCTCGCCGGCGTCTTCGAGTACGACGAGGCGGACGATCCGAAAAGTGCCACGGCATATTTTTATCTCTGTCGGATCGAGGACGGACGAGTAGGTCCCGTCGTCGGTGCAATTCACCTTCGATCGGGCGATTGGGCCATCACTGAAGCAGACATTTTGGTCAGATGGGATAAAGATGAACGGCATGTAGGCCTGTTCATCTTTGGTGCGCTTTGGGCGAGTTTTGATACCGCCATGGGCACAAAACATGGCGGCGGCTATGGGAAAGACTTTCAGCCGGACATCTCTTGGACTTGAATTGAATCCATGAAGCAACTGCTGCTCCTGCGTCACGCCAAGTCGAGTTGGGACGATCCCGACCTCATCGACTTCGACCGGCCGCTGTCCGCGCGCGGGCTGAAGGCAGCACCACTGGTCGGGCGCGAACTGGCCCGGCGCGGCTGGCTGCCGGAGTTGGCGCTGGTGTCGCCGGCACTGCGCACCCGCGACACATGGCGGCTGGTCTCGGCGGAATTGCCGGCGAAGGTGCAGGCCAAATCTGCCCAGGCGCTTTACGAGGCAGCAGCGGCGGACATCCTCGCCAAGGTGCGGCAAGTGAAGGCGGGGACCGGAACGCTGCTGGTGCTTGGCCACAATCCCGGGTTGGAGGAGTTCGCGCGCGGTCTTGCCGGGGCTGGATCTGATGAAGCGGCGCTGAAAAAACTGGCGGAAAAATTCCCGACCGCGGCCCTGGCTCGGTTCGACGTCGATGGCGATTGGGCCGGTCTCACCTTCGGCAGCGCCCGGCTGACGCACTGCATTTGGCCGAAGGATCTTCGCTAGGGACTGCCTGACAGGCCGGGGGATCGCCGACCTTTCGGCCAAACCCGGCTTCGCACAAACAAAAGCGGCGGGCCAAGCCCGCCGCTCTTCGTGCTCCGGGGTTTGAGGAACTATCGGCCCCAGTTGCCCCGGCCAGATTGGGGCACTACGGGTTGATCAGTGCCGAACCGGGTCGTCGCCTCGGTGTCGACGGCGTTGTGCTCGGCCGTCAGCGGCTTGCGGATGGAACCGGTAAACCCGCTGTCGATGGTGCCGACAGGCGCGTTGCCAACAGGCGCGGCCGGCTGGTTGACGCCGTCCGAACCATAGTGATCACTGCCTGCAAAGGCGCTGCCCGTGGCGACGAGGACGATGGTGGCGACGGTAAGAGCAATCTTGGTCATTTCAGGTACTCCAGTGTACTGGTCATTCGTGAGTTGTCGTTGCTTTCGACGCATTCGAGATGAGAGCGCTGTCCGCGCCGACGAATACGCACCCGGCTTTTTCCGATGTGCACGTTGCTGGACGATTTCAGCAACCGAGATTGTGGCTACAGATGAAACCTGCAGATCAACGTATTCGATTGGCGCAGGATGCTATTCGGCGCACACGCCCGTTGATACGCGAAAGCAAGAGTAGCGGGCCAAGCCCGCCGCTCTTTGTGTTGCGGGCCGTGATAATCAGCGGCCCCAGATGCCTTGGCCGGATTCAGGCGCCACCGACTCGGAGGTTATCTTGGCACCGGTACGCTCGGAAGTAACTGGCTTGCGGATCGAACCGGTGAAGGTGTTGTCGACGTTGGCAGCAGCAGCAGCGGCCGGCTGGTTGACGTTGTCCGAGCCATAATGGTCGCTGCCGGCAAAAGCAGTGCCGGTGGCAACGAGGATGGCGGCGGCGGTAAGAGCGAGCTTGGTCATTTCGGGTACTCCGGTAGTTCTTTAGTCTGTCCGTCAAGTGGCGTGCCTCGGGAGGAATTCGCGTCGCTCGGACCACCCCGAGATGGGTCGGCAAGCCTGTCGTTTCCAATCACGAAAATTTTGTACGGGTGCGCCAAATTGGCCGCTTGAAATTCGACATGCAGCTCCTTGTGCCACAATGTTCTTCTTTCTTTTCAACTAGTTATGCGGTCAGTGGTGATTTGCCGCGCGAACATTCTTTGAGCCGGCGTTCGCCCTTTCCTGTACTCTCTGTCAACAGAACCGAACCGTTCGGTTCGAGCTCTTTTACGTTTGGCTGATCAGCGCTTTCAGAGGCTCGATCGACATTCCTGCCGACGGATCAATGCGCCGTGAAATTCACGCTGCCAGTTCAGCGCCAGCGGCGTCATGCTTGGGCCGCGCGCTGGCCAGAAGCACCACGGGGCAATTGCAGGCGGCTAAAACAGCGCCGGCGGTTTCGCCGAAGAACAGGTCCTCGCCCGGACGTTGAGTGACGCCCATCACGACGATCGCCGCGCCTTTGGCCGCCTCCCGGGTGATCGCCTTGTCGGGTGTGACGCGGGTATGGAACGCGGTGTCGATATGCAGGCCGTAGCGGCCCGCCAGATCGGCGATGTCTTTCAGCACGGCCTCTTCGCGGCTATGTGACACCGATGTCGACCTGCGGCCCTTGGCCGCCTTTTGCGAGACGTAGAGAACCTTGATCCGCGCCCGGTTTGGACGGGCCAGCGCCAGCGCCAAGTCGGCGGCGCGACGCGCCACCTGGGTACCGTTGACGGGGACGAGAATGCTGGTGCCGGCCTTCAGCGTCGGCATCTTTTCGCCAGCATTGCCGCCGTTCAGGACCAGGCAAAGCGGGCCGTCAAATCCCGCGGCAATGTCGTTGAGGGCCGGCGCGAAGGCGCCATCGGCGGTCAGCACATCGTCAAGGCCGACCAGCAACAGGCCGTATCCCTTGCGGGCCTCTTCGGCGATCGTCTCACCCGTGGCTTCCAATTCGGTGCGGGCCGTCAGATGGACTTTGTCGACAAGCGTATCTTCGATCCGTTTCACCGCCTGAGCGCTCTTTTTTGCGCCCTTCTTGATTTCCTGCAGGGCGCGCTCCTGTCCTTTGCTGTCGGTTGGCCTGTCAATTCGGCCGTCCTTCGGCTGAAGCAAGGTGGTGGGCATGCCGCTGCCTCCGCCGACCAGTCCGGCGAGATATGCAGTGAACTTGCCGATCCTGCTGTCGTCGACCAGCACCAGCAGCCTCTCCAGCCTGGAAATGAAGCCGTATTCGTCCAACGCCTCGCGCTCGACACGCTGCTGCTCGTCGTGCCCAACCGGCAGCCGGCCGAGCGCCCAGCGCAGCATCGGCGGCATGGCCAGCGTGGTGATCACGGCCATGGTAACGATCATGGTGAAGAGATTGTGCGACAGGATGTTCATCGACAGGCCGATGCTGGCGACGATGACCTCGGTCGAGCCGCGCGCGTTCATGGCACTGCCGACGGCGATTGCTTCCTTGAACGACATGGCGGCGAGCCTGGCGCCGATGAAGGCGCCGCCAAACTTGCCGATGCTGGCGATGACCACGAGAGCGCCCGTCAGCATGGCAAGCGTCGGATCGGCAAGCACGGTGAGATCGGCGGAAAGCCCCGCCATGCCGAAGAAGATCGGCATGAACAGCGCGGTGATGACGCCGCGAAGTTGGCCTTCGATATGGCTAGAGAGGATGGGCGATTCCCCGACAAGGATACCGGCGACGAACGCCCCCAGCACGGTATGGACGCCTATCATGTTGGTGATCAGCGCCATCACGCCCATGATGATGAGGATCATGGTGATCACCGCAAACTCGCTGCGGAATTGATCGTTGGTCCAGCGGATCAAGGTGAAGACAAGACGGCGGCCGATGGTGAAGGAGAACACCATGAACAGTGCCACTGCGGCGATGGTGGTCACCAGCGGCGCGAACTGCAGCCTGCCATTGGTGGCGATGCCGAAGGTTACGGCGATGATAAGCCAGCCGATCGTGTCCTCGATAATCGCCGAGGAAATAATCACCTGTCCGAGGTTGCGGCGCATGAAGTTCATCTCGCGCACCACCATGGCGACGACCTTGACCGACGAGATCGACAGCGCGGTGCCCAGGAACAGCCCGGCGACGGTGCGCTGCGTCGGGTCAGCCAGCAATGCGTCCGGCAGGAATTGCGCCAGCGCGAAACCGAAGATGAAGGGCACCACGACGCCGGTCGCCGAAATGGAAAAACAGGCCGCGCCAACCCGGCGCACCAGCCGCAGGTCGGTCTCCATGCCGGTCAGCAAAAGCAGCATCAGGATGCCGAGCTGCGAGACGGCGTCGATCATGCCCTTTTGCGCAGGATCACTGGGAAAGATCAGGTGCTGGGCCGACGGCCACAGCCAGCCGAACAGCGAAGGACCGAGCAGGATGCCGCCGATCAGTTGGCCCATGATTGCCGGCTGGCCATAACGCTGCAGCACTTCGCCCAGGCCGCGCCCAACAAGCAGCAGAAGCACGATCTCGGCGACGAAAGCGCCTTCGCCCGAACCACCCATGCCGGAGGCCCGGGTACCGGCAACGAGCGTCTCCGCTGCCCAGGCCGCGCCCGCGGGGACGAAAGCGCAAACCAGCAGTGTCAGGCTGGAACGTGTCGGAGCCTGCCAAGCCATGAAACCCCCATCGCCCAATGCACGTGTCCAACAACGCGCGACAGGGCGTTGCGTTGCTAGACGTGGACGTCACCGAAGGAGAGTTCGCCGTCGTCGCTCTCTGTCAGAAAGGCTGTCACCAGCAGGCCTGCATAGAGGACGGCGACCAGCACGACGATGGCGCCACCAGGAACGGGACCCAGGGCAGCACTGGTGACGGCCTCACGCATCGACCCGACGAAGCCGATGCGGACGCCTTCGGCCAGAAGACTGGGGGTCGACAGTTTGAGGATCCAGGCCAGCAGCAGAATCAGCAGCATGTAAATGTAATTGCGACGCAGGCGGCGCGCCAAAGCCACGCGTTGCGAAATCAGGAATTTCGGCGCGCGCAGGCTCTCGCCGACGATCAACAGCCAATCGGACGCGAAGTCCGGCTGCGGCGAGAATATCTGCGCGAAATAGTGCCGTTCGAACTGGCGCACGCGAGCCCGATAGAAGTCGAAGAAGCGATATCGGCGGGCCTCTATCCACAGCAGCAGCAGAACAAGCAGCATGGCAAACAGCAGCACGCCATGGTGAGCGCTGGCTGTCGAAAGCGAAACGGACAGCATGGCTGCGACAACGGTTATCGCCCAGTTGCTCGTCCGGTCCAGGCGGTCGCGCCACCCAGCCATGCGCGCAATCTCGGCGCGATGAAAGTGGGACATCGTGGTTACGAGTTCGCCGGACGACAGTGTCCTTCCGATGGGATCCGGCGCCGGCAACACTTCTGCCATGACAATGCCTCCACCCGCCACGCGAAAACGGCCGGATGGAGATATCGTTCCGACGCTCAATCCGCCGGGCGCAGCCAGACCTTGTTGTCGTGGAAGGCGGCGCCGCCATAGGGCGCCGGCGCATCGGCGCCGGTCAGCACGTTGATGCCCTCGCCGCGCTCATGGGCGCTGTTGGGCCAGATGCCTTCGGCGACTACGACGCCGCGCTTGATGCCGTCGAACAGTTTTGCGTGCAGCACCACTTCGCCACGCTGGTTGCCGACCTCGATGCGGCCACCGTCGGCGACGCCGAGTGCCGCCGCATCATCGGGATGCACGAGCAGCTCCGGCCGGCGCTCTTTTGCCTGCGACACCGGCGTTTCGGCAAAGGTCGAATTGAGGAAATTGCGCGCCGGCGAGGTGGTCAGCCGGAACGGGTGCGCCGCGTCCGCCACCTCGATCAGGTCGACGTGATCGGGAAATTCCGGCAGCCGCTGCACAGGCCCGAAGAGGCCCATGCTTTTCGGCGGCCGGTTGGGCGCTGCCTGCCCGGTCCAGTTGGCGCGGAAATGGAACTTCTTGTCGGCATGGCCGAAGCCAGTGATGAAATGCGCGGCCTCGAAATCCGGCTGCAGGTCGACCCATTTGTCTTCCTTCAGACTGTCGAAACTGCCCAGCCCGCGCTTGCCCAGGATGATGTCGATGTGCTGCTGTTCTGTCAGGCCGAAGCCCGGCATGTCGGCAACGCCGAGGCGCTTGCCCAACTCCTCGACAACGAAATGGTTGGTGCGCGGGCCTTCCGGCGGGTCGATCAGCTTCGGCCCGAGTGTGATATGCTGGTTGCCGCCGCCCTTGTAGACGTCGTCATGCTCGAGAAACATCGTCGCCGGCAGCACCACATCGGCGAGCTTGGCGGTGTCGGTCATGAACTGCTCGTGCACGCAGGAAAACAGATCGTCGCGCAGAAAACCTTGCTTCACCAGCCGCTGCTCCGGCGCGACATTGACCGGATTGGTGTTCTGGATCAGCAGCGCCGTCACCGGCGGGCCGCCATAGAGCGCATCCTCAGCCCCGGTCAGCACCGGGCCGATGCGCGAATGATCGAGATGACGGATCGCGGGGTCGCGCATCCGCGTGCCTTCGAGCAGTTCCTGGTTGAGCTTGAAGATGCCCGAATTGGTATGGAAGGCGCCGCCTCCCTCATACTGCCAGCAGCCGGTGACCGCCGCGATCGAGGCTGCGGCATGCATGTTGACCGAACCGTTGCGCTGCCGCGAAAAACCGTAGCCGAGGCGGAAATAGGTCTTCTTCGTCGTGCCGACGAGGCGGGCGAAGGCCTCGATTTCGTCGACGGAAAGCCCGGTGATGTCAGCGGCCCATTGCGGCGTCCGCGTCTTGAGATGCGCTTCCAGACCGTGCGGATCGTCGGTGTATTTTTCTAGATAGGCGCGGTCGGCCATGCCGTCACGGAACAGCACGTGCATCACCGCGCAGGCCAGCGCGCCGTCGGTGCCGGGCTTCAGCACCAGGCCGAGATCGGCCTGCTTCATCGTTGCATTTTCGTAGACGTCGATGACGACGATCTTGGCGCCGCGTTCCTTGCGCGCCTTGATGGCGTGGGTCATGACGTTGACCTGCGTGACCACGGCGTTGGTGCCCCAGATCACCACGCAGTCGGACTTTGCCATTTCGCGCGGGTCGGGGCCGCGCAGCGCGCCGGCGCCCATCATCCAGCCGGTCCAGGCCAGATTGGTGCAGATCGAACCGAAGAAGCCGGAGTATTTCTTGGCGTGCCTGAGCCGCTCGATGCCGTCGCGCTGCACCAGCCCCATGGTGCCGGCATAGTAATAGGGCCAGACCGTCTCCGAGCCGTATTTTGCCTCCGCCGCGATGAATTTTTCAGCGACCAGATCGAGCGCCGCCTCCCAGCTCGCTTCCTTCCAGGCGCCGTCGCCCTTGGCGCCGGCCCGGACCAGCGGCTTCAGCAGGCGGTCGGGATGATGGACGCGATCGGCGTAACGGGCGACCTTGGCGCAGATGACGCCGGCCGTATAGCTGTTGGCCTTGGCGCCATGGACGCGGCCGATGCGCCTGGCGTCGAGCAGCTCGACCTCGAGCGCGCAGGTCGACGGACAATCATGCGGACAGGCCGAATGGCCGATTTTGAGTTTGGCATGCTGATTCATGGGGTCAAACTAGCTGCTTTGGACAACCAGGTGTAGGGCCAGATGACGAGCCAATCTCCCCCCAAGTGGGGGAGATGTCCGGCAGGACAGAGGGGGGCGTGAAGGATCGCAACGTCGTCGGTGTGACTCGCTCTTGATCAAACTCCAACGACCGGCGGCTCCAAATGGCTGTCAGGCTGGCGGGAACCCACGAGCGGGGAGATTACGCTCTCCTACTCCGCCGTGCCTTCCTCGTACTCCGCCGACATCGACAGCCATTTTTCCTCATGGCCGGCCAGCTGTTGCGCAAGTTGTGAGCGCTCCTTGGCCAGCCTTGTCGCGGTCGAGGGGTCCTTTTCGTAGACGGCCGGATTGGCGAGCTCGTCCTCGATCAGGTCGATGCGCTTGCGGAGGCGGTCCATCAGCGCTTCGGTGGCGCGGATTTCCTTGGCCAGCGGCTCGAAGGCGGCGCGGCGCGCGGCTGCATCGCGGCGGCGGTCGGCCTTCGACGCTTTGTCCGCCTCGCGCTTGCCGCGGCGGTCGCCGGAGACGCCGGTGACCAGCGTCTTGTAATCCTCGAGATCGCCGTCATACGGATTAACCGCGCCGTCCTTGACCAGCCACAGCCGGTCGGCGGTCGCTTCGAGCAGATGGCGGTCGTGCGAGATCAGGATGACCGCGCCGGGAAAATCGTTCAGCGCATGGATCAGCGATTCACGGCTGTCGATATCAAGATGGTTGGTCGGCTCGTCGAGGATGAACAGGTTCGGCCCCTCGAAGGCCGACAGGCCCATCAGGAGCCGCGCCTTTTCGCCGCCAGACAGATCCTTGGCGGCGGTATTCATCTTTTCGGTGGTCAGGCCGAACTGGGCGACGCGGCCGCGCACCTTGGATTCCGGCGCCTCCGGCATCAGCCGGCGGACATGCTCATAGGCGTTTTCGTCGGGCCTGAGGTCGTCGAGCTGGTGCTGGGCGAAGATTGCTACCTTCAGCCCGGGCGCCACCGTCATGCTGCCGGTCTCCGGCTTCAGCCGGCTGGCCAAAAGCTTGGCGAAAGTCGACTTGCCGTTGCCGTTGGCGCCGAGCAGCGCGATGCGATCGTCGGCATCGATGCGCAGCGTCATCTTCTTCAGGATCGGCTCGCCCTCGGTGTAGCCGACGTTGACGTTGTTCAGCGCAATGATCGGCGAGGCCACCGACTTCACCGGCTCCGGAAAGGAGAACGGCCGCACCGCGTCGTTCACGATCGCGGCGATCGGCTTCATCTTCTCCAATGCCTTGATGCGCGACTGCGCCTGCCTCGCCTTCGACGCCTTGGCGCGGAAGCGCTCGACGAAGGATTCCATGTGCTTGCGCGCGGCTTCCTGCTTGACGCGGCCCTTCTCCTGCAATTCGCGCTGCTCGGTGTATTGACGCTCGAACTGGTCGTAGCCGCCGCGCCAGAAGGTCAGCTTCTTCTGGTCGAGATGGACGATCGAGTTGACGGCGCGGTTGAGCAGGTCGCGATCGTGCGAAATCAGCAGCACGGTGTGCGGGTATTTCGACACGTAGTTTTCCAGCCACAGCGTGCCTTCGAGATCGAGATAATTGGTCGGCTCGTCGAGCAGCAGCAGATCGGGCTCGGCAAACAACACGGCGGCCAGCGCGACGCGCATGCGCCAGCCACCGGAGAAGGACGAGGCCGGGCGCCGCTGCGCGGCATCGTCGAAGCCGAGGCCGGCGAGAATGGTGGCCGCGCGTGACTCGGCCGAGTGCGCATCGATATCGGCCAGCCGCATGTGGATGTCGGCGATGCGGTGCGGATCGGTCGCCGTCTTTTCCTCTTCGAGCAGTGCACTCCGCTCAAGGTCGGCCTTGAGCACGATCTCGATCAGCGGCTCCTCGGTGCCCGGCGCTTCCTGCGCGACCTGGCCGATGCGCGTGTTTTTGGGCAGGCTGATCGAGCCGGTTTCGGAGGCGAGGTCGCCGGTGATCGCCTTGAACAGGGTCGTCTTGCCGGTGCCGTTGCGGCCGACAAGGCCAGCCTTGCTGCCGGCCGGCAAGGTCAGTGAGGCATGGTCGAGAAGCAGGCGTCCGGCCATGCGGAGCGAAAGGTCGTTGATGATCAGCATGGCCGGGCTTTTGCACGGGACAACCATGCTTCGCAAGGGCTTGAGCCCCGGTTCGCCGCATAAGCCGCGAAAACCGACAAGCAAGTCAGCGGCCGCGCCGCGACTTCCCGCAAAACGCAAAAAGAACCCGCTATCCTGAGGGGGGACAAGGAGAGCGGGCTCTTTCGTGAACGGCGGCCTTGGGAGCGTCCGATCGACATCCAAACACGCAGCAGCTTGGTTTGTTCCATGGGAAGAACGAACTATGTGATGAACAAACGCTGCTGTGGCCGGCAGGTTTGTCCACAGGAGCGTGCCGTCTGTACGCTATCGACCATGACGCTGCGGAAAGACTCGGCTATCCTTGGATGTGCGGCGGGCCTGATCTCCGCCTGGCCGGCGCCATCAGCTTCCTCCCAAGCGGCGCCGGCCACCTTCCTTGACCGGCGCCGCTTGCCCGATCGACGCCATTTGAGGCGGTCATTGTTTCGGCGGCGTGCCGGGCTGATCGCCGCCGGTCGTCGACTTCGGCACCGGATTCTTGTCGACCTGCGGGTTCTGATCGACCGTGTCGCCAGGGGCCTTGGTCGGCTGGATGTTGTTGTCGCAACCCGCAACAGTCAGAGCTGCCATAAGCAGCAGGATTGAGCGCTTTTTCATCGCAGTCTCCTCTCGCCCGACAACGAGGCGTCGGCGATTTGGTTGCGCGGCCGGTGTCGTTCCTGCATTCGCCAAGGGGCCTGGGAACAAAATGCCGCGTCTCCGGTTGCTGCACAATCAATGGAGGATGGCATGATCCGTCTGCTCATCGCCGGGGCAATCGCCTATGTTGCCTATCGCGTCGCCAAGAAAGTGATCGACGAGGTGCCCGACGATTTTGATCCGCTGCTGTTGCCACCGCCACAGGACGATCGCGAGGCGCTGCGGCGGCAATCGGCAAGGATGGGCGTCGAGCCCGAGCGTTAGTCGACAGGCCTGCCCGCAAGGCTTCTTCGTTCACGAGCCCTATTCCGGCTCCGCAAACCGTTGCGAACAAAGCAGAAACGATGCTTGATGGGCGATGAACCTCGCCGCCCGTGATTCGTCCTTCCAGCCGGCCTATCTGGCGAAGCTCAACGCCGAGCAGCGGCTTGCCGTCGAACATGGCGACGGCAAGATCGCCGGGCCGTTGCTGGTGATTGCCGGCGCCGGCTCCGGCAAGACCAACACGCTGGCGCACCGGGTCGCGCATCTGATCGTCAGGGGTGCCGACCCGCGCCGCATCCTTTTGATGACATTTTCGCGCCGTGCCGCAGCGGAAATGGCCAAGCGGGTCGAGCGCATCGCCGGCGAGGTGCTGGGGCGCGATGCCTCGGTGATTACCGATGCGCTGAGCTGGGCCGGCACGTTCCACGGCATCGGCGCCAGGCTGCTGCGCGATTATGCGCTGGAGATCGGTCTCGATCCGGCCTTCACCATCCACGATCGCGAGGATTCCGCCGACCTGATGAACCTCGCCCGCCACGAGCTTGGGTTTTCGAAGACCGAAGCCCGCTTCCCGACCAAGGGCACCTGCCTGGCGATCTATTCGCGCGCCGTCAACGCACAGGCGCCGCTCGGCGAGGTGCTGGGTTCGGTGTTCCCGTGGTGCGCCGGCTGGGCCGAACAGCTGAAGCAATTGTTCGCCCGATATGTCGAGGCCAAGCAGGCGCAGAACGTGCTCGATTACGACGACCTGCTGCTCTACTGGGCGCAGATGGCCGGCGAGCCGGAAATCGCCGCGCATCTGGGTGCGCGTTTCGACCATGTGCTGGTCGATGAATACCAGGACACCAACCGGCTGCAGGCATCGATCCTGACGGCGCTCAAGCCCGACGGATCTGGGCTGACGGTGGTCGGCGACGACGCGCAGTCGATCTATTCGTTCCGCGCCGCGGAAGTGCGCAATATCCTGGATTTTCCCAAGCAGTTCGCGCAGCCGGCGGAAGTCGTCATGTTGGAGCGCAATTACCGCTCGACCGAGACCATCCTGGCAGCCGCCAATGCGGTAATCGGCGAAGCGTCGGAACGTTTCACCAAAAATCTCTGGACCGAGCGCAAATCTGCGGAAAAGCCGAAGCTGGTCAGCGTGCGCGACGAGACCGAGCAGGCGAGCTACGTCTGCCAGGCGATACTCACCGAACGCGAGGCCGGCACCGTTCTCAAAGCACAGGCGGTGCTGTTTCGCGCCTCCCACCATAGCGGCCCGCTGGAGATCGAGCTGACGCGCCGCAACATCCCCTTCGTCAAGTTCGGCGGGCTGAAATTTCTCGATGCAGCTCACGTCAAGGACTTGCTGGCCGTACTGCGCTTTGCCGAAAACCCGCGCGACCGCGTCGCCGGCTTTCGCGTGCTGCAACTTCTGCCGGGCATCGGCCCTTCGGCCGCCAATGCGATCGTCGAGACCATGGCAAATTCGCTTGACGAGACGATGGGGCTTGCCCGCTATCGGCCGCCGCAGCGTGCCGCCGACGACTGGCCGGGCTTTGTCGCGCTCTATAGCGGCCTGCGCGCCGGCGCGCAAAAATGGCCGGCCGACATCGAACAGGTCAGGCTCTGGTACGAGCCGCATCTGGAACGTATCCACGAGGATGCAACGACGCGCCGGGCCGATCTCCTGCAGCTCGAGCAGATCGCTTCCGGCTATGCGTCGCGCGAGCGCTTCCTCACCGAGCTGACACTCGATCCGCCGGACGCGACCAGCGACGAGGCCGGCCCGCCGCACCGCGACGAGGATTATCTGATCCTGTCGACGATCCATTCGGCCAAGGGCCAGGAGTGGAAGAACGTCTTCGTGCTCAACACCGTCGACGGCTGCATCCCGATCGATCTCGGCGTCGGCAGCAAGGAGGACGTCGACGAGGAGCGGCGGCTGCTCTACGTGGCGATGACGCGGGCCAAGGACAGCCTGCACCTGGTCATGCCGCATCGCTTTTTCGTCCACGGCCAGGCGGCGCGCGGCGACCGCCATGTCTATGCCTCGCGCACGCGCTTCATCCCGCGCTCTATCCTCGGCGCCTTCGAGCAGGTGGCATGGTCCAGCGTCCAGGCCAGAGACGATCCGCGCCGCCAGCCGCAGGTGCGTGTCGACCTCGGCGCCCGCATGCGCGGCATGTGGAAATAGGCACCCGCCTCGACGTCGGCGCTGCTCGCCCGGCGACCGCTCCCAGAGCCGGCGAAAAAACAATCCCGGCAACATGGAACCTCGCGCCGTGATCCGCGTTTCTGCCCGACCCCCAGACCGGAGAACGGCGTCCGCCGTGACCTCCGCCCATTCGAGAGGCCAGAATGCACGACAGGACGTTTTCCACCCCGGTCGCCCTAACTGTTGGCGCCGGCTACAAGCGTACGATCGCTTCGTTCTCCGAGATGCACGAATTCCTGACCGAGTTCCCGCCTTCGCGCCGCCGGCTGAGCTATGGCGCCGCGGTAAAGGCCTGCGAGGCGGCACGTGCCGGCGATATCTCGGCCGAAGCGGCACGCGACGCCCTGATCACCTTCGCCGTGACGGCAGGCATCCTCTGGCCGGCCGCCCAGCCGGCAGTCTCGGTCAAGCCGGTCGCCCGGGGCCTCGGCGGCTACGCCGCCTGACAAGACTCTTCGTCATCATGGCCGGCCGGATTCCGGTCATCAGTGCTGGCCCGGCGGATCCTAAATCAGCTGCCTTCTGATGCTCATCCGGGTGACCGCGGTCACAAGAATGGCGCCGATCATGAAATAGATGGTCGCGACAATGTCGCCCTGGTGGAAATAATAACCGGAGTTGAGAAGCGCCAGGACCACGGCGAAGAACGCCACAAGGCGCAAGGGTTCATTGGGCATGCGTGCCAATTCTCGCTGTTGCTGCTGAATGCTGCTGAAGCGGCCGCCCTCACGACCGTGCGCTCCATAAAATGTTTTGGCGCGTTTTGCAATCTCGGCAGATCGTCCTCTATCCACCGTCCGCTTCACCAGCCGCCCCAGGTTCAGGCGAAAGCCCTGCCCTCCTCGCTGCGCTGGAACATCGTCAGGTCCAGTCCGAGGCTTGGCTTGCCCAGAATGGTCAGGATCGCATGCGCCTGGCCGCGGTGGTGGGTCTGGTGGTTGAAGAAGTGGTCGAGCGCCGGCGCCAGCCGCTGCGAGACGGTGCGCATATCCGAGACGGTCATGTAGGAGAAGCGGCCCGACAGCGCCTTGTCGCTCAGGCCGTCGACCCAGTCGATGATCCGTTTGTCCTCGGCCTCGCGCGCCAGCCGCAAGCCTGGCAAGGCGCGGTGCAGGATCGTGTCGAGCCTTGCCGGCGCGTCGCCCTCGCCGGTGAAGCGTTTCATCCAGATACGGTCGGCTGCCAGGAGGTGGTTGAGCGTTCCCATCATCGAACCGAAGAAGACGCCGATATTGCGGTCGAACTCTTCCTCGTCGAGATCGGCGGCGGAATCGTAGATGCGGCCGTTGGCCCATTGATTGTAGGCCGCAAACATCCTGAAATGCTGTTTCATTTTCTCTCGACCTGCGAGACCCCCTGCGCGGGTCCGTTTCGGCCATAGTTAGACTGCAAGGACGCTGCCGCCAATGACCATTCTGCTCTATGACCTTGTCGGCCGCGATGCCGCCCGCCCATTCAGCCCACATTGCTGGAAGGCGGCGATGGCGCTGGCCCACAAAGGGCTCGACATCACCAGCGTGCCGACCCGTTTCCTCGAAGTGCCGAAGGTGGAAGGCGGCGTCTCGAAGCTCGTTCCGGTGATCCGCGACGGCGAGACGGTGGTCGCCGATTCCTTCGCTATCGCGCTCTATCTCGAGGAGGCCTATCCCGAGCGGCCGACATTGTTTTCCGGCGACGGCGGTAAGGCGACGGCGCGCTTCATCGAACGCTGGTCGCAGCTGACCATCCATCCCTACGTCACCACCGCTGCGATACTGGACCTGCACGCCATGCAGGACGAGGCGAACGCCGCCTATTTCCGGCAGAACCGCGAGCAGCGCTTCGGCAAGCGCCTGGAGGCGGTTTACGCCACCCGCGACGGCGGGCTCGCCGGCTTCCGCGCCTCGCTGGAGCCGCTGCGCTCGATGCTTGGCTATCAGCCCTCCATCGGCGGCCGGTCGCCGCTATTTGCCGACTACATCGTTTTCGGCGCGCTGCAATGGGCGCGCATCGCCACGCCCTACCGGCTGCTCGACGACAGCGATGTCGTGGCGCAATGGTTCGAACGATGCCTCGATCTGCATGGCGGCCTCGGCCGCAACGTCGCGGCGGCAGCGATCTCCCGCCTTGAGGCCCCTTGAGGGGTGAAATCGGCAGTTTTCATCGGATGCGCCACATTTTGTTCTTGCTTTGTGCCGGCAGCTATGCTACTAATCTCGATATGGTGATGATTCGCACCGACGCCCCGCCCGGCCTGCCGAGGCGGGTTTTGTTTTGCCGATCGAGGTCCACGGCGTTGCCGGCAGGGACGTCGTCCGGCCTTAGCTGAAAGTTGCCAGCCGGCGAAATGCGACAATGCGGTAGACGAAGTGTCGCTCGAAGCGCCTCATCAGCGCCTGGATCGAAGCAAACAAGACGAACATCCGGCGAACCGGGCAATCACAACAAAGGCAGCGCGCCATGATCGCAAACCCAGATTTCCCGGCCGATTTTCGCGCTGCGCTCGCCAACCTCTTCCTGTGGCGGCGCGACGTCAGGCGATTCAAGCCGACGCCGCTCCCCGATGGAGCGCTGGAGCGGCTGCTCGAGCTTGCCAGCGCCGCACCGTCCGTCGGGCTGAGCCAGCCCTGGCGCTTCGTCGTCGCCGAGAGCGAAGCATGCCGCGCCGCCGTCAGGGCCTGCTTCGAGCGCTGCAACGCGGAGGCACTCCAAAGCTTTTGCGGTGAACGCGCCGCCCTGTATTCGCGCCTGAAGCTTGCCGGCCTGAATGAGGCGCCCTGCCAGCTTGCGGTTTTCGCCGACCGCGCAACCGAGCAAGGGCATGGGCTTGGCCGCCTGACCATGCCAGCCACCATAGACTATTCCGCTGTCATGGCGGTCCACACGATGTGGCTGGCGGCGCGCGCCGACGGAATAGGCATGGGCTGGGTCTCGATCCTCGATCCGGCCGAGGTGGCGACGATCATGGACGTGCCGGCGGAGTGGACGCTGATCGGCTATTTCTGCGTCGGCTACCCCAGCGAGAACCACAGCGTGCCGGAACTGGAACGGGAAGGCTGGGAGGTCCGGCGCGCTTCGATCGTGATAAGGCGGTAGTGCAACGGCGGCGCTGCCATCCTCTTTGCGCTCCTCCCTTGCAGGGCAGAATGGATATTCTGGATGATTTCGCCGATCGTCAGCATCGCCAACAAGAGACCGTGGCAAGGCCAGTCGTGACGGCCTTGATCTGAGGAAGGGCATTGAATGTTTCGCTGCGACGTGCAGGCCGAGATCTGGGTCTATCCGGGCAAGGGCGGCTGGCATTTCGTGACGCTGCCGCCGGAGCTTGGAGCCCGGATCAAGACGGCGATGGTGGGGATGGCAAGGCCCTGGGGCTCGCTTGGCGTGGAAGCCGTCGTCGGCCAGACCAGATGGCGGACATCGCTGTTTCCCGACAAGAAATCCGGCAGCCTGCTCTTGCCGATCAAGACCGCGGTGCGGGTCCGCGAAGGCCTCGGAGCTGGCGACACGGCAAACCTGACGATCGAGATGCAGTTATGACGACGTTGGGTCAGGCTGACGACGACGCGCTATAGGGCGGCCAGTCGATCGGACCCAAAGTGAGTACCGGTTTCTGGAAAATCCGATGCTCAGCAAAAAGATGGAGCGGCGGCATGGTTCGACTTGAAAGTCCGCCGCCCCAGCGCAGAAATGCGCGCTGCACCGGCCTCCCCTTGGCAAGCCGGCGGGCGGCTTGTATAGAGCCCGCCACCCTCAATTCCACTCTCCATCACAAGGACGATCCCATGGCGCTCGAACGCACTTTTTCCATGATCAAGCCGGACGCGACCCGTCGCAATCTCACCGGCGCTATCACCAAGATACTGGAAGATGCCGGCCTGCGCGTCGTCGCTTCGCGCCGGGTGTGGATGAGCCGCCGCGAGGCGGAAGGTTTCTATGCCGTCCACAAGGAGCGTCCGTTCTTCGGCGAGCTGGTCGAATCCATGTCGTCGGGCCCGACAGTCGTGCAGGTACTAGAAGGCGAGAACGCCATTGCCAAGAACCGCGAAGTGATGGGCGCCACCAATCCGGCAAGCGCAGCCGAAGGCACCATCCGCAAGCTGCACGCGCTGTCGATCGGCGAGAATTCCGTGCATGGTTCCGATGCGCCGGAAACCGCCGCGCAGGAGATCAAATACTGGTTCTCGGACACCGAGATCGTCGGCTGAGCCGGCATCCCGAACCCCATCAAGAAGGCCGGCACAACGCCGGCCTTTTTTGCTAAAGCGCGTCGCGTTCGACCGGCCTTCTGCGACGCGCGTCAGGTTTCTTGTCTTGATGCATGTCGGTATCGCAAAAACCGCTGCACAGTTTTGCGCGACATGCAGTAGCCGACATTTTCAGCTTCAGGCTCCTCGACGGGTCACGGGTGCGTTAAGCTCGGAGGGGCGGATCAAACGCGGTCCCGACAATGGAGCCGACCAGGCCATGACCAGCACCATTCCCGGTTTCTTCCAAGGCACCGAAATGCCAACCGGCGGCTGGTGGGAAGCGCTGTGGCCCGAGCCCGCCAGCGTCCTGGCGGCGGTCGGCATGAAGCCCGGCACGGACGTGGTCGATCTCTGCTGCGGCGACGGCTGGTTCACGCTGCCAATCGCCAGGGTCGCCCGTCATGTGATCGCCATCGACATCGATGCCGATCTGCTCGACGTCGCCAGGCGGCGGCTGGCCGAAGGAGGCGCGGGCAATTGCGAGTTTTTGGCGGGCGACGCCTATGAACTTGCCAGGCTGGTGCCTCAAACCGTCGACTTCGTCTTTATCGCCAACGCTTTCCACGGCGTTCCGGATCGGCCGCGCCTTGCCCGCGCCGTGCGCGCGACGCTTGGCCCTGCCGGTCGTTTTGCCATCGTCAACTGGCACCAGTATCCGCGCGAGCAAACCACGGTCCTGGGCGAGCCGCGCGGGCCAAAGACCGAGCTGAGGCTGTCACCCGAACAGACCACCGCGTCGGTGGAAGCGAGCGGGTTCAAGCTCGCCGAGCTGGTTGATGTGCCGCCCTATCATTATGGCGCGGTATTCAAACTCGCGACAAATTGACAATGCCTGGTGTAGGCGGTCGTCGCCCGATAGATCTCGCCCGCCGCCCCCTAGCGGCGGGTTCTGCCAGTCTATTTCGCCTCGCGTTCCTTCACGTTCGCATGTTCGTTCGCCGCTTCCGTGTCGGTGGACGGGGTCTTGGTCTCTTCACCTGAAAACGGGCTGCCCTGCCCCGGTGCGAGATCGCCGCTATGGCCGGCCTTGTTGGTCTGGAACGGTTGGCTGTCCGCTTTGAGACCGTGGTCAAGAGCATTGACGAGATGGTCGTCCGCCTTGGCAAGGCCGGTAAAGGCAAGGAGCGATGCACCGGTGGCGGCAAGGATAAGCGTATGCGTTTTCATGTCTGGACTCCTTTGAGTTAAGGCCAGAACGAGCCGCAGCCATTCTGGCGGCTTCAACGAAGGGACAAACGTCCCTTTTGCCTTACCCGCCATTTATGAAGAACTAACGCGCCCCCTGCCCGGCCTATTCCCGCTGAAACACAACGTGATCGGCATGCAGCTGCCGCAGAGAGTAATCGGCTTGGGTGATGCGCTAGCTCGCGGCGTTGAAGCGCAGAATGTCGCGGCCGCCGCTGTCAATGATGACAAGCTTGCCGGCGTCGACGTGGTAGGATGCCGCTTTGGCCAGCGCCTCGAACAGCGCCTTTTCCTCGGCCATGACCTGAGGCGCGCAGGCCTTGAAGGTCGAGCCGATGTCGCTGATGGCGATCGTCGAGCCGTCTACCTTGGCAGTGGCGAAATAGACGTTGCAAGGGCCGCTGCCGCCGGCCTTGCCGGCTTCGCTGATCCGGAATGTCGCCCGCGGCTCGGCAATCACGCCGACACCGTCGATATATTCGACCAGCCAGCTTTGGCCGAACACCGAGGCTGCCGCCGGCGCATCGCTCGGCGCCGCCATTTTCAGCATGATGGTCTGTGGCGCGTCGCTGAGCGGGTCGACCTGGTGGCGCGCATCTGTGACGAACAGCAGCCGGTCGTCGACAGTGATGCGCGCCTGCAGCGCGTAGGTCATATCAGGCCGGATCACCTGCGGATCGAAGCTGATCTCGAACTTGATCGGCACCTGGCCGGCCGGCACCACCTTGCGCTCACCGATGATTGCGGCCGGCGCGTCGGCCAGCGACACGTCGGCAAGCTGCACGGAAAGCACGGCATTGGGCGGCAGCGCGATGCGCTCGCGATAGATCACCTCGCCCTTGAGGGACCTTTCGGCAGCCGCGGAACGATCCGGAACGGCCAATATGCCGACGGCCAGCGGCACCAGCCCGAAGATGAAGAACTCGGCGATCCTGTCCAGCATGATCCTGCTCCCCTTCCGGCGAAGGGTCTCGCAGGATTGCGGTCAATGAATGGCTGGCCGGGTATGGGCATGGCTGTCCAGGGATTTATTTGGACGGCTGTTGCTTCCAGCGCCCCGCCGCCTTGTCGTCGGCCTCCTTGGCGTCGACCCAGCCGCCTTCAGAACCGTCGCTATGGTGTTCCTTTTTCCAGAACGGCGCGCGTGATTTCAAATAGTCCATCAGGAAATTCGCGGCCTCGAACGCCGCCTGCCGGTGGGCGGAAGCCGCCACCACCAGCACGATGTTTTCGCCGGGCGCGATCTTGCCGTGGCGATGGATGACGGTGAGCCCCTGCAGCGGCCAGCGCTCGATTGCCTCGCCGGCGATGCGGGATATCTCGGCTTCCGCCATGCCGGGATAATGTTCGAGCTCGAGCGCCGAGAGCCTGCCTTGCTCGTCGCGGCAAAGGCCGGAGAAGGTCACCACAGCGCCGATATCGTTGCGACCCCTGGTCAGCCTGGCGATCTCGGCGGCGACGTCGAAATCCTCCGCCTGGATGCGCACGACCGGCACCACCGCGGACATGGTTCAGCCACCGGTCATCGGCGGGAACAGCGCGATCTCGCGCGCGCCGGCGATCTTCTCGCGGTGCTCGACATGTTCCTGGTTGATGGCGACGCGGATCACGTCAGGATATTGCAGCGCGTTCTCGTACTCCTCGCCGCGCGATTTCAGCCAGCGCAACAGGTCGGCGACCGTTTCGATGCCAGCCGGCAGGTCGACGTCCTCCTCCGGTCTGCCGATCCGCTCGCGCACCCAGGCGAAATAGATGAGCTTCGTCGACATGTTACTCGTCCATGATGTGCTTGAGGCCGGCGCGGAAATAGTCGTAGCCGGTGTAGAGCGTCACCAGGGCTGCGATCCACAGCAGCACCAGCCCGGTCTGGGTGGTCAGCGGGAAGATCTTGTCACCGGCGGGACCTGCAAGCAGGAAGGCGATGGCGATCATCTGGATGGTGGTCTTCCATTTGGCGAGCTGCGTCACCGGCACCGAGACCTTCAAGGCCGCCAGATATTCGCGCAGGCCCGAGACCAGGATCTCGCGGCACAGGATGATGATCGCCGCCCACAGCGACCAGCCGGCGATGCCGGCATGGCGGTCGGTGTCGGCGGCAAGCAGCAGCAGGCAAGTGGCGACGAGCAGCTTGTCGGCGATCGGGTCGAGCATCTTGCCGATGTTGGAGGTCTGCTGCCAGGCGCGCGCCAGATAGCCGTCGAAGTAATCGGTGATCGAGGCGAGCAGGAAAATGATGAGCGCCGACCAGCGCGCGAAGTCGCTCGATTTCAGATGCCCTTCCAGGAAGAAGCACAGCACCACCAGCGGCACCGCCAGGATGCGGGCATAAGTGAGCATGTTGGGCAGGTTGAATGCGCGCTGAGCCATGTTTTGGGAACTCTTTCTGCCTGCTTAGTCAAATCAGAAGCGAATGTGGGGGGTCAACAGGCCAGAATCGATTAGCCAGCCGAAATGTCGGCAATACGTCTTAGCTCTCGTGAAAATGATTGTAGACCAATTTCGCCACCTGCTCGGAAATGCCGTCGACCTTGACCAGGTCCTCGACGGCGGCGCGGCTGACCGCCTTGGCCGTACCGAAATGCATCAGCAGCGCGCGCTTGCGGCCGGGGCCGATGCCGCTGATCTCGTCGAGCGGGCTCTTGACCATCTCCTTCTTGCGGCGGGCGCGGTGCGAACCGATGGCGAAACGATGGACCTCGTCGCGCAGCCGCTGGACGAAATAGAGGACCGGATCGCGTACGGGCAGCGAGAATGGGGCCTTGCCCTTGACGAAGAAGCGTTCGCGGCCTGCATCACGGTCCTGACCCTTGGCGATGCCGATGGCCACGACGCGGTCCTCGATGCCGAGATCGGCGAGGATCTTGCGCACCGCCGTCATCTGCCCTTGGCCGCCGTCGATGAGGATGACGTCGGGCCAGGCGGGGAAGCCGCCCGCGTCCTCGATATCGTCGCCCGGTTCGGTAGGGCTCGCCTCGCCCGCGCCCTCGGTTTGCGGGGCGTCGCCATGTTCCTTCAACAGCCGCGAAAAGCGCCGCTGCATCACCTCGCGCATCATGCCGAAATCGTCGCCCGGCGTGATCTCGGTCGAGCGGATGTTGAACTTTCGATACTGGTTCTTCACAAAACCTTCCGGCCCGGCGACGACCATGGCGCCGACGGCGTTGGTGCCCATGATGTGCGAGTTGTCATAGACCTCGATGCGCACCGGCGGTTTTTCCAGGCCGAAGGTCTCGGCAAAGCCAGTGAGCAGCCGCGCCTGGGTCGAGGTTTCGGCGAGCCGCCGGCCGAGCGCCTCGCGCGCGTTCTGCAGCGCGTTGTCGGTCAGGTCCTTCTTCTCGCCGCGCTGCGGCACCGAGATCGAGACCTTGCGGCCGGCGCGGGTGGAGAGCGCCTCCGCCAGCAAGTCCTGGTCCTCGACGCCATGCGACAACAGGATGGTGCGCGGCGTCGGCTTGTCGTCGTAGAACTGCGCCAGGAACGATCCCAGCACCTCGCCGGCTTCGAGCGCCGGATCTGCCTTGGGAAAATAGGCGCGGTTGCCCCAGTTCTGGCCGGTGCGGAAGAAGAACACCTGGATGCAGACCTGGCCGCCCTCCTGATGGATGGCGAAGACATCTGCCTCGTCGACGGTCTGCGGATTGATGCCTTGATGGCTCTGCACATGCGACAGCGCCGCCAGCCGATCGCGATAGATGGCGGCGCGTTCGAAATCGAGGTTCTCCGAAGCCTGCTGCATGGCGGCGGAGATCTCCGTCTTCACCTTCTGGCTGCGGCCGGAGAGAAAATCCTTCGCCTCGGCGACAAGCCTTGCATAGTCGCCGTGCGAGATTTCGCCGGTGCACGGGCCGGCGCAGCGCTTGATCTGGAACAAAAGGCAAGGCCGGGTGCGGTTCTCGTAGAAGGAGTCGGTGCAGCTCCTGAGCAGGAAGGCGCGCTGCAGCGAGTTGATGGTACGGCCAACTGCGCCGGCCGAGGCGAAGGGGCCGAAATAGTCGCCCTTGCGCGAGCGCGCGCCGCGGTGCTTGTAAATACCGGGCGAGACATGGTCGCCGGTCAACAGGATATAGGGGAACGACTTGTCGTCGCGCATCAGCACGTTGAAGCGTGGCCGCAAGCGCTTGATGAGGTTGGCTTCAAGCAGCAGCGCTTCGATCTCGGTGCGGGTGACGACGAACTCCATGGTCGATGTCTCGCGCACCATGCGGCCGATACGGCTGGTGTGGAACCGGCCTTGCGCGTAGCTGGTGACCCGCTTCTTCAGGCTGCGTGCCTTGCCGACATAGAGCACGTCGCCGGCGGCATTCATCATGCGGTAGACGCCGGGCGCATTGGGCAGCCGCTTTACCAGCGTCTGGATCACCTCGGCGCCGACCATGCCGTCGGCGTCGCCGGCATGCGGGGTCCAGTCGATGGCGGTGAAGGTAACGTCCGGACCGCTGGCTGCAGGCTCGACGACCTCCTCGGCCGCCTCGTCCTCGAGGTCGATTTCGGGCGGCAGGTCGTCGGCGCCACCGCGCGTTTTTTGTTTCTGGTCCATGGGGCTCATTCCGTCATGCCTGTCACATCGGGCGTCTGCCATGCAAGATGCTGGCCGCCGTCAAGCGCGATCATCTGGCCGGTGACCGAGCGTGCCGCCCAGAGATAACGGATAGTGGCACCGAATTCCGGCAATTCCGGGCCGCGTTTCAGGATCAGCCCGGCAATCTGGGCATCGAAATCGCTGTCGTGCTGGCGCGTGTTCTTCAAGGTCGGGCCAGGACCAATGGCGTTGACACGGATGCGGGGACCCAGCGCCTGCGCCATCATCTCGGTCGCCGCCCACAAGGTCGACTTCGACAGCGCATAGGAGAAATAACGCGGCGTCGGTCGCCAGACGCGCTGATCGATCATGTTGACGATCAGCCCCTCACTGTTCTGCGGCAAGGCCCGGGCGAAAGTCTGTGCCAACAGCGCCGGCGCCTTGACATGCATGGCGAAATGGCGATCCCAGGCCGGCCAGTCGAAATCCTCAACGCTGTCGTGCTCGAACAGCGAGGCGTTGTTGACCAGCAGCGACACCGGCCCGAGTGCCGCCGCAGCGCGGCCGACAAGGTTGCTGACCGCGTCCATGTCGGTCAGGTCGGCAGCAACCACTGCGGCCCGGCCATGTCGACCAAAATGACCACTGGTGATCTGGGCCGCCAGTTCCTCCGCCTCGGCCAGCGAGCGATTGCAATGAATGGCGACGGCAAAACCATGCGCGGCAAGATCTTCGACGATCGCCCTGCCGATCCGCTTCGCCCCGCCCGTCACCAGTGCCGTCGCGGCGACCTTGCTCATCTGTCAATCCTTAATCCGATGCCGATTCCGACCTGCCGGGATCGCGCCGGCAAATTATGGCCCGCCAAGCGTTAAATCCCATTTCCACCTGGGGCAGGATTGTGGCAAAGTGGCCGGTGGGCGTTTTGGCTCGACCGGAATTCGGGCCAGCCCGCCCGCAATATAGGGCGCTGGAGCCCTTACACCAAGCCGTGTGCAGTGCAGCACGGCGAACCTGCTGACATTCGCTGTTGCGAAGATGCAACGTCAAGGTTCTGCCTCATTCGTGCCAGGTAATGACCCAAGTTCAGGTTCGCTTCAGCCGCATTTCGACACGACATTTGGAACCGTTGAACGCCGGATCCGTTTCACCCCCCGGACGGGTTGAGGGCGCTCATGAAAAAACAAGCCTGTGTCCTGTGGCTTAAGGAGTAAAGAACAATGCAAGCCAATCTTAAATTTGCGCGACCGCTCGCGGTGGCGTTTGGGCTGTTCGCCCTCGGCGGAACCGCCTATGCCGCGGACGTGGTTCAGGAAGAGCCGCCGGCACCTGCCCCGATCGCAGAACTTCCGGTCGCATCCTGGGCCGGTCCCTATGCCGGTGTGAGCGTCGGCTACGGCTTCGCTGGCCATGCCAAAGCCAAAGACATTGGCGTCGACGTCGACACCAAGGGTTTTGTCGGCGGCGTCTTCGGCGGCTATAACTGGCAGCAGGAGAACTTCGTCTACGGTGCCGAAGCCGATATCGGCTACAACGGCGTCAAGGGCGACGATGCCGGCATCGAGGCCAAGGGTGGCTTCGAAGGCTCGCTGCGTGCCCGCCTCGGCTACGCTGTCACCCCGGATATCCTGCTCTACGGCACCGCCGGTGGCGCGCTGAAGAACCAGAAGATTGAAGCTGCCGGCGTAAGCGACACCAACACGCAGTTTGGCTGGACAGCCGGCGTGGGTACCGACATCAAGATCACCGACAATGTGTTCGGCCGTGTCGAGTATCGTTACACGGACTTCGGCAGGAAGGACTTCGACGGTATCGGCAAGGTCAAGTCGACCGACAATCGCGTCACCTTCGGCGTCGGTATGAAGTTCTAAGTCGTCCAAGCCACGACACGAAAAAGCCGGGCCTCGCGCCCGGCTTTTTTTGTTGGCATCGGTTGAGACCGCTTGTCCTCAAGCCGGGATAGCGGGCTTCAGCTCCGGGAATTTCTCGTCGAAGCGTGCCGCCCAGCGCGTCAGCCGGCCGCGGCCCTTTTCCCATTTTCCAGCGAAGCGCAGCGAGAGATAGCCGAGGCAGGCGCGCAGTGCGATCTGGCCGAGGGTGATTTTCTTCGGCAGCTTCGGCGGGTTCGCGTTGAGCAGATCGAGCGCGGCCGAAATCTTCGTCCACTGGCGCTCGAGCCAAGGCTGGTAGACCATCTCTTCCGGCCGTGTGCGCCGCTCATAGACCATCGACAGCGCGCAGTCGCAGATGCCGTCGGCCAATGCCTCCAGCACCTCCGCCTCAAGGCGCTTGTCGGGATTGCGCGGAAACAATGCGTTCTTCGACATCCGGTTGAGATGCTGGGTGATGGCGCGGCTGTCGTGGACCGAGCGGCCGTCATCGAGCACCAGCACCGGGATCTTGCCGAGCGGATTGGCGCCGATCAGTTCGGCCGGCCTTTCCTCGGTCTTTATCGGCACGAGATCGACCGCAATGCGGGCATGAAGTGCTGCCATGCGCACCTTGGAACTGTAGGGGGAAGTAGACGCGTAGAGCAGTCTGGGCATTGTCGATTCCTGTTTGCCGGCTACAGCTCCATATGCCCCGTTGGACGCGCAAAAGGACGCTGTAGCATTGTGACTTCGCGCATGACCCTTACCGAAAATCGATTCCGACAGGGGCTCGTGCGTGGCACTGTTGACCGATCATGCAGGGTTCATCAACGGCCAGAGGCGGAAAACCGCGCCGCCAGCGTGCAGCCATAGTCTCGCGTTCGGATGCGATCCGGAGGTGCGGCGGCAGACGCGAGCAGGTCGGACAATCCAGATCCGAGCAACTACCAACTCGGCCTTGCACCGAAGGTTGGTTTTGGCAGCCACGAATATCCCACCGGACTTCGCCGCATGGCGAAGTCCTGGGAGCTGCGAAAAGACGTCTTCCTCCCGCCTCTTTCTGGTCCTGCCCGACTGTCAACCAAGAAGCGAGGCGCCTGTCCGGCATCCCGCCCTGGCTGTCTTGAGTACTGTCCCCTGCGACAGCAGGACCGCGACTACTTCTTGGCCTTCGCCTTTGCGGGCGCTGCCTTCGGCTTGGCCGCGGGCGCTGCTTTCTTCACTGCTGCAGAAGATTTCGCAGCGGCGGCCTTTGCCGGTGCTGCCTTCTTCGCAGCGGGCTTCGCCGCGGCCTTTGCAGCCGGCTTCTTGGCCGGTGCCGCCTTCTTTGCCGGTGCAGCCTTGGCCTTGGCCGGTGCTGCTTTTGCCTTGGCCGGTGCTGCTTTCTTCACGGCTGGTTTTGCCGCGGCCTTGGCGGCCGGCTTTTTGGCCGGCGCTGCTTTTGCCTTAGGCGCAGCGGCCTTCGCTTTGGCCGCGGGTGCTGCTTTCTTCACAGCAGTTGCGGCCTTTGCCGCGGCTGCTTTTGCCGGTGCTTTCTTTGCCGGTGACTTTGCCGGTGCCTTGGATGCCGGCGCTTTGGATGACTGCTTAGCCATATCATGCCCCTTCCGTTGTGCCGACGGCCGTTATTGACCCGGCGCGCATTGCATATCTGACTCGCGGCTTGCTAGCCAGCGAAGCATTAGAATGATTTTTGTAGCTTAAGTTTCGGTTACGGCGAGCGCGCGACCATTTTACCCGCGCAAAAATCGGCTGCGAATCTTTGTGTCCCGCAGCGAAGTTCTGCGACAGAAATTCTGGTCGCTCTATCTCGACCGGTCTTCTCGTCAAGCTCATGACCTGTTCGACCAGCTTTGCGCTTCAACGTCCGACGCTCGGCGCGAACATTGTCAAGAGCGAAGGCGGTCGCCCGCCTCGTCTTGTCCGAAACGATAAACTACAGGTAAGTAGGAAGCAACGCGACGAGCACGCCGCTGCACTATCTTGCACGACGCGATGAAAGTAAGCAGATAGCTCGCATTTCTAAAGGACAGGATATCGTTCGATAGATCCGGTCGAGCCGACCGTGATCGAAAGCGCTCGGCCGTTCAGGCGCCGAGCGGTTCACGGCTTATCTGCAGCCGGCGCGAAGGCTCGGCCCTGTGGAGATGGACGGCGAAGGTATCCCATGGCGGCATGACCGAAATCTGCGCCAGGATGCGCCCCGCTTCACCGCGATGATAGCCGCCGTGCAGTACGACGTGGGTCAGCATTTCCTGTCGCGACATCAATGCCTTATCCCCGTCGGTGAACACGAATGCGACGGGCTCGGACAGCTGCCGCGACGAAACGGTTTCGAGATAATCGAGATACCAGCGATCGGTCGCTGCGACCGCGGCGCGAAGTTCGTCGAACGCCGGCGTGTCCTCGGTGGTGTCGGCGGAGTAGCCATGGCTTGCGTCAACCAGGTGCGCCGAGAATATCCGCGACACCACATGGCTGTGATCGACGAGCCGTATCACGGCCTGCCGTTCCTTGCCGTGAACATGCGGGTCGAGACTCGCGAGCTTTTCCAGCAGTTCGTCATTGGCCCAGGCCTGATAGGCAAACAGGCTGCGAAGCAGAGCGAGCGCATTCATGGTCGGTGTCCTTTTCCGGAAATGCGAGTATGTTGTTTATATTTTCAGGAGAATGGGCGAACGTGTCTACTCGCATTGCAAAACCGCATCCGCGCATGCGCAAACAGCCGCGCCAGGCGCGTTCCAGGGCAACCGTCGAGGCGATCATCGAGGCGGCGGCTCATGTTCTGAGCGGGCTGGGCTGGGCCGGCTTCACCACCAACAAGGTTGCCGAGACAACAGGTGTAAGCATCGGCACGCTCTACCAGTATTTTCCCGACAAGCTTTCCCTGCTCGCTGCCGTCCGGCGCCGTCACTTCGATCATGTGCTGTCGGTCATTCGCGATTCGGCGGAAGACCAAAAGCCGCTCAGGAAATTCGCGCAGGAGCTGGTGCGCGGCATGATCGCCGCGCACAGCATTCACCCGACACTACATCAGGTGCTGCTCGACGAGGCGCCGGGCGATCGCGGCTCCAGGGCCGCCCATGCTTCGTTCCAGGCACAATACCTCAACCACTATGCGACTGCTGTCGCCACTTATCGCAAGCCAAGGAAAGGCGCCGACATGCAGACCGTGGCGCGCGTGCTGTCGTCAGCGATCGAAGGTGTGATCCACAACGCGGCACGCCGGAACATGCTCGCCGCGCCGGAGCTGCAAAAGCAACTCGTCGAACTGGTCTGCGCCTACCTATCGGGAGCAGGCCGCATCGGTCGATAGCGCATGGCACGGCGGAAGTCGGGATTTCTGTGTGTCGTTCAAACCCGGCTTATGAGGTGCGGCAAGGACGATGCCAACAATGCCGCACCTGATGCGGCCAAGAGTGCGAGGACGATCTTTCGAAAAGTCGCCTCGCTAACGCCGATGTAGAGTCTCGCGCCAAGGAGTGTTGGTATCAACATCGCCGGCGCGACGACGGCAAACATCGGCAGCATTTCGAGCTTGATCTTTCCGGCCGCAAGATAGGCAGCCATCGTCATGGAGAGGGTCACAAGGTTGAAATTCTGGATGACAATACGCTGCCTGTCCTTTTCCCATTGGCGCAGCACGCACCACAGCGTTGGAACCGGGCCGGTGAAGCCGCCAAGTCCACCCATGACGCCGCCGACCAGACCTATTGCACCGTCTGCAACAGGACCCCCGACCGTGATGGGAGGGAGGCGACGCGCAAAGAGCATCAAGGGACACCAAACGACCAGCAGCGCGCCGAAGACCAGCTTGAACAACTGCACATCCAGCAAGGGCAGGATGGCGACACCGACCGGAATCCCTATGGTCCCGCCGATCAGGAAGGGCAGCAGAAGCCTGAGATCGAAACCCCGGCGGACGGTGACGGCGGCGATGATCTGGCCGGTGAGCGCCCCAAAGACCGCCATGGCAGCAGCAAGCTGGGGCTCCACGGTCCAAACCCAAAACGACATGGCAACCAGACTGAAAGCGAACCCGGACAGCCCCTGGACGAAGCCTGCAACGACCGCGCCGAGAGCAACAGTATAAACAAGCGAATCCATGTGGTGCTGTTTCCCCGCAAACTCGTGACAGCAGATCGCGCTTCCCGCGAATGCTGCGCCTCATGGAAACGGTGACGGTCGATCAGGTGGCCGGTGCTAAAAAGTCGGAATCAGCGAGTGCGCGATCAGCGCAGGACGCGGCAGCGGCCGTTGTAGACCATCCAGCGGTCGAAGCCCGAGACGCAGAATTCGACATTGTCGCCGATCGAGGCAAAACCCTGGCCTTCCTCGATCAGGTACCAGATGGTGCGGGCGCCGCCGTCGGAGAGGCTGACGGTGGCGCCGCAATAACGGCGGCCGATCGGCCAGGTGTCGTCGGCCGGCAGATAGCGATGCTGGTGGATGCGCTGGAAGTCGACGATCTGCACATCGGGCAGATGCGGCACGTGATGCACCTGATAGGAGAAGCGGTCGGTGATCTTGTTCAGCACCCAGGCCTCGCCGCAGACGCCGCTATCCTCGTCGGTATAGATTGCAAGGTCGGCCGCCTGGACTGCCTGGGTGACGCCAAGAGGCGCGGCCAGCGGCGTGCAAAAGGCGAGCAGTGCGGCAAGGGCGGATTGGGCGAAGCGAGTCATGGCAGCCTCTCAAGGTCGACTGCGTGCACTGTGCGGATTCGCTGACGCGCGGTCAAGCGGTTGTAGCGACCGTGGTTGTGGTGACGATGGTTGCGCTGACGGAACGGCAGGGCCGCGCCTCAAACTACTCTCCCGCCAGCCAGTCCAGCGTCCAATGCGACGGCTGCTCAAGTGCAAGCAGCCGGTGCAGCGCCGGCAGCAGCGTCCGTAACTCGCCTTCCAGCGTGAAGGGCGGATTGACCACCACCATGCCGCAGCCGTCGAGGCTCGGCTCGACGGCGTCCGGCCTGATCTCAAAACCGATGTCGAGCAGCTTCGAAATGCCCGTCTGCTTCAGCGCCTTGCGGAAGGCGGCGACCGCCCTGCGGTCCTTGAGCGGATACCACAGCGCGTAAATCCCTCCTGGCCAGCGCCGATGGGCTCTTTGCAGCCCGTCGACCAAGCGACCGAACTCGCCCTCTTCCTCGAAAGGCGGATCGATGAGCACGAGGCCGCGCTTTTCCTTTGGCGGCAGATGCGCGCCGAGCGCCAGCCAGCCGTCGAGCTCGATCACCCGGGTCTGGAAGTCACCGTCGAACAGCGCCTTCAGCCTGACGACATCCTTAGGGTGCAGTTCGACTGCCGACAGCCGGTCCTGCTTGCGCATCAGGTGCCGGGCGATCAGCGGCGAACCCGGGTATTTTTTCACGCCGCCGTCCGGATTGAGCGAATTTACGGCTTCAAGATACGGTGACAGCAGTGCCGCCGCCGGCGCATCGAGGGCCGCATCGACGAGCCGGCCGATGCCGCCTTGCCATTCGCCGGTCTTTTGCGCTTCGGTCGAGGACAGATCGTAGCGGCCGATCCCGGCATGGGTGTCGATGACCCGAAACGCCTTGTCCTTCTGCTTCAGATATTCGATCAGCCGACTGAGCACGACATGCTTGACGACATCGGCGAAGTTCCCGGCATGGTAGGCGTGGCGATAGTTCAATTGGAGCCCCTGCCCCAGCGCGGCGGTGGCGGCTGCGAGTTTGGATTTTCCGGCCGGCGGCCGCCGAAACGGAATGCCAGCACCAGCCCGACCAGGCCGGCCGCCATCAGGGAAAAACCGACCGGGCGCGCCCGGCGGTCGACCTCGCCGGCACCCGAGCGCAGGACGAGATCGACGGCCCGCATCGGAATGCCTTCGGCGTCGCCCGGACCGACGGTGAAGATGTAGGAACCAGGGGTAACGGTCGGGATCAGGCCGGCCTCGTCGCGAAAGATCCTGTCCGGCAGTTGCGGGCTGACCTGGCGCGGATTGTCGGAGTGATTGAACTGCAGCGTCGAGGCGAGCACCGTCCTGCCGCCTGTGGCGGCAGTGAGGGTCAACACAGTGCGCTGCTGCGAGACGATGCGCTCGGCTCTCGCCGTAAGGTCGACCAGCACGCGTAGCGGCCCGTCGCGTGCGCTCAGGGGCACGGTCACCGGCTTGAACCGGCCCTGGTCGTAAACCCGCCAGGTGCCGATCTCACGGCCGGAGAAATTGGTCATCGCCCAGGGATAGACGACGCCGATGCCGGTACCGATGAGCAGTATCAGGGCGAACAGGGAGCGCATGAGGTCAAGACCCGGTGTTCGGCGCGCTGGCGCAGTCGCGGGCGTTCTCCATTTCGTCCAGGAGCATGTCAAGGCCGAGATCAAACGTCCGGTCGAATTCGGCGGTGCCGAAATAACGCCCGGCCGCAGCTACTTTTGGAAAATCCTGCGCCAGTTGCTCGTCGCTGACGATGGTCACGGCCGAAGGCCCCCTTGCATAGCCGGCAGTCTCGTCGAGGATGGCACCCATCAGATAATAGCCGGTGGTGCGGAACAGCCGCGCACCCAGTTCCGGTCGGAAGCCGCCGGCCTCGAACAGGCCAAGGATGCCGTTCAGCCAAGTGAGACAGGTCGGCGAATTCATCCGGTAGGTTACAAGGAACGTGGCAAAGGCCGGGTGCTCACGCGCGACGCGGCGGAAATCCTGCACGGCAATGCGTAACCTTTGTCGCCAAGGGAGGTCCGCGTCGGGCATTTCGAGGGAGCCGATCAGCCGATCCACCAAGGCTTCGAAGAGATGCGCCACCGAAGGAAAGTGGTGATAGATGCTCATGGCTTCGCAGCCGAGTTCTGCCGCCAGCTTGCGCATCGAAAACCCGGCGAGGCCCTCGCTCTCGATAACCTTCAAAGCCGCATCCTCGATCATCTCGCGAGACAGCCGGCCGCGCAGTCGCTTTTTTTTGATCGATGTGTCCATGGTATCGCTTGACAACTTACACTGTAAGGTTCATTTTCGACGTTACCTTACACCGTAAGGCCAACAAACGCCAGAGGAGAACGTCATGTCTGCCTATCGTACTCTTTCATCAACGCATTCTTCCATCCGCCGTGCCTGCCTGCTCGCCGCCACCTGTGTGCTGACGCTGGCTGCAGCTCCTTCTTATGCCGATGAGTATGACGCAACCGTCAAGGACATCCAGTCGACCATGGGCGGGGTGCCCGGTTTCGTAAAGCAGTTCCCGAAAGCCGGTCTGCCCGGTGCATGGGCCGAGGTCAAGGCCATCCAGCTCAGCGACAAGACGGCGCTGTCGCCGAAGGTCAAGTCGCTGATCTCGCTGGCGGTGGCGGCGCAAATCCCGTGCAACTACTGTATCTGGTCGGACACGCAGGACGCCAAGCGCGCCGGCGCCACCGACGAGGAGATACAGGAGGCGGTCGCCGTTTCAGCGCTGACCCGCCATTGGAGCACCATCTTCAACGGCATGCAGGTCGATTTCGATACGTTCAGGAAGGAGATGGGCGGGCAGTAATGCTTTCGTTATTAGAGCGGGACGCGTTCAGACTGAATTAGCCTTCCCGCTTCGACTGTTTGTGTGATCCGCCAGCACCTCATCGATGACCCGCCACGATTTTTCCGCCTCGCGCTGGTTGCCGTCATGTCCCGAAGCGACGATCAGCGCCTTCCACAACGCCCAGCCCCGTGCGCGCGCCCAGCTGTGCTCGTCAAGGGCAATGGCGTCGCGGAACGCCTGACGGCTCTCGCCGTAAAATTCCGTCCACGCGATCACCAGATCACAGGCAGGATCGCCGATAGCCGAACTACCGAAATCGACGACCGCGTAGAGCTTGCCATCTTCGACGAGCAGATTGCCCGAGGCGACGTCGCCATGGACCCAGACCGGCGGCCCGTGGCCTCGCGAGGAAGGGGCCGTCGCCCACACGGCCTCGGCGGCGGCCTTGTCGATGCGGCCGCCGAGCGCCGAGAGCGCGGCTCGGGTCTCGGCGTCGTAGACCGAAAGCCGGCCACCGCGGTGGAAATTATGCTGCCCTGCCGGTGGCCCATCGGCAGCGTCGATCCGGTAGAGCGCAACCAGAAAGCCGGCCAGCGAACGGGCGAACTCGGTAAGATCGGCAATCAGTCCACCAGCCGCCGGTCTGCCGCCAAGCCAGCGATAGACGGACCAAGGCCATGGATAGCCTTCCCCGGGCGCGCCTTTGGCCAGCGGCACGGGTATCGGCAGAGGCAGGTGAGGCGCCAGGCGGGGCAGCCAGCGATGCTCCTTCTCGACCTGGGCGACATAGGCGGCAGCGCTCGGCAGCCGCACCGACATGCTGTCGCCCAGCCGGTACGTGCGGTTGTCCCAGCCGCCAGGCTCGACCGTCTCTACCGGCAGGTCCGCCCATTTGGGGAACTGCGCGGCAATCAGCCGGCGAACAAGTGCGGCATCTATCGGCATGCCTGGCGTTCGTTCATCGGGCGGCATCGAGCTTGCTCCGGTCTTCTGAATAGCCGGCGGTCCATCTTTTTGTCATCGCACTCTTGCGGCGCCAGTGATTCCCTTGCCGGCAAATTCTCTAAGCCTTGCGTTCCCAGCGCCGGTCAGGCGTTTGCTGCCAGTAGGTCACGGTGTGGCCGGCCTCCTTCATTGTCTTCCAATGCGTGCGTGCCGCCTCTAGCTGGGCTGCATCGTGGCCGTCGAACAGGAACACGGCGCGCTGGTAGCCGCCAAGCTCCGGCGGCACCGCCCCATCGACCAGGAAGCGTATCTGCGCCTGGTTCGGATTGTCGGGGCCGACGGTCAGAACCACCGGCTGCTCGGCGGGATGGGCTTCGCGATCCGTCGCGTGGGCCAGGAACGAATCGTCCCGGAAAGTCCACAGATGCTGGTCCAGCGCGTCGCGCCGTTCCTCGGTGCCGGTCTGCACCACGGCGCGCCAACCGCGATCGACACTGCGCTCCAGGAGGCCGGGCAGCGCATCCTCCAGCGTCGATTCGGTCAGGTGATAAAACAGAATCTCGGCCATGCGTTCAGTCTACATTGTCGGAGTCCCGCCCCAGCCGCTCATTGCTCGTAATGATCGCGCACCAGCCGGTCGAGCAGCCTGACGCCGAAGCCGGAAGCCCATGACTGGTTGATCTCGTTGGAAGGCGCGCCCATCGCGGTGCCGGCGATGTCGAGATGCGCCCAGGGCGTGTCCTTGACGAAGCGCTGCAGGAACTGCGCGGCGATGATGGCGCCGCCATGGCGGCCGCCGATGTTCTTCATGTCAGCATTCTTGGAATCGATCAGCTTGTCGTATTCGGCGCCGAGCGGCATGCGCCACACCCGCTCCTGCGTCGCCTGTCCGGCCGCCGTCAGCCGGTCCGCCAACTCGTCATTGTTGGAGAACAGGCCGGCATAATACTGGCCGAGCGCGACCATGATGGCGCCGGTCAGCGTCGCCAGATTGATCATGAATTTCGGCTGGAAGCGGTCGTTGCAGTACCAGAGCGCATCGGCCAGCACCAGGCGGCCCTCGGCGTCGGTATTGAGCACTTCGATAGTCTGGCCCGACATGGAGGTGACAATGTCGCCCGGTCGCTGAGCGTGGCCGTCGACGGCGTTTTCAACCAGCCCGACAATGCCGACGACATTGACCTTCGCTTTGCGCGCGGCCAGCGCGTGCATCAGCCCGGCGACGGCAGCAGCGCCGCCCATGTCGCCCTTCATGTCCTCCATGCCCGACGCCGGCTTGATCGAATTGCCGCCGGTGTCGAAGGTGACGCCCTTGCCGACAAAGGCGACCGGGCTTTCCTTGGCCTTGCCGCCGTCCCACCGCATGACCGCGATGCGGGCGCCACGCGGCGAACCCTGCGCTACGCCCAGCAGCGAACCCATGCCGAGCTTCTTCATTTCCTTCTCGGCCAGGATCTCGACCGTGACGCCGAGCGCCTCCAGTTCGGCGATGCGGGCGGCGAATTCCACCGGTCCCAAAACATTGGCCGGTTCATTGACCAAATCGCGCGCCAGCAAGACGCCGTCGATCACCGCCGCTTCATCGGCGAAGGCCTTCTTTGCAGCTGCCGGATCGGCGGTGTGAATAGTCACCTTGACAGGCTTTTTTGGCTCGCGCTTGTCGTCACCATTGTTCTTTTTGGTCTTGTACTTGTCGAAGGAATAGCTGCGCAGCAGGATGCCCGCTGCAAGCTGAACGGCTTGCCTGCCGCTGACGGCCGCACCGGGAAGATCGAGCACGACGGCCACTTCGGTTGCCTTGCGAAAGGACGCGGCAATCGTGCCGCCGAGCTTCAGCCAGGCGTAATCATCGAGATTGGAGCCCTTGCCGGCACCGACAGCCACCAGCCGCTCGAGCGATGTCCCTTCCGGTGCCAGCACTTCGACCAGGCTGGCGAATTTGCCGGTGAAGTCGGCGACCGGAAAAGCCCGCTCGAGGGTCTTTGCCGGATCGCAAGCCCTGGCGGCATCGCTGAGGCCGCCCTCGTCGGCCACCAGAACGAAAACGCTGCCTTTTTTGGGCGCGGCGAATTTGGCAAAGGCGATCGAGGGTCTCGAATTCATCATGTCCTGCTTTCGGGGAAGTGAGTTGGATTATTGCGAGAAACGTTCGTCAGTGAGCGGCGGGTTGAAACAGCTCGATGACATTGCCCGATGGGTCTTCGAGCAGCGTCTGGGAACCGCCGACGCCCGTTATGATATCGTTGCGAAAGACAAGTCCAGCACTCTTGAGGCGCGCAACCTCTTCTTTCAGGTCCGGCACCACCAACAGGATGCGATTCCAACCTCCCGGCACCGGCTGCCGGCCATCCGGCATCGCCCGTGCACCCGAACTGCCGGGTCCGCTTAGAAGGAGCCGTAAAGCGCCGCGTGTGACGGAAGCAAACGCCGGTCGGGCGTCCTGTTCAACAGCGAAGCCCAGATGTCCACAGTAGAAGTCGATCGAGGCGGCGACATCATCGACCATGTAGCGAATGCTGACTGGCGTCATGACTATTGACCTTTCGGTTCGAGCACGTTTCAACAAGGCGTGTCTATTGCGGGCGGAACAGTCGGCATAGTCCGGCTCATTATCGCTGCTTGACAATCCGCGCCGCTATCGCCCTGGCCTGAATGCGGGCGTTGGCGAAACAACCGCGAATGCTCGGCCGCATGCCGGTAAACCACAGACCGGGCAATTTCGGATCGGCATCGCCGCCGTTGAAAAGCGGAACGCCCTTGCCGTCGAGAACGCCGAGCTTGCCGACCATCTGCTCCAGACCGGTGCGATAGCCGGTCGCCGCAATGACGATATCGGGCGTGATCAACCTGCCGTCATTCAACACGATGCCGTCTTGGGTAAATTCCCGCAATAGTGGCACCACCACGATCGTGCCTGCCTTTATGGCGCGAACCGCGCCGTCATCGGCTGCGATCGCGGTGTAGTCGGCGCTCAGACGGCTCGCACCGCCTATGGGAGCCGGCGGAAGCCCAAATTTCGTCAGGTCGCCGAAAACCAGGCGCTGGGTTGTCGCCATCACCGCATCGGCCAACCGCACCGGCAAGCTCGCCATCAACGGTGAAAGCCTGTGGACGGCGACCTTGCCGATGCGTTTCGGCAGCAGCGACGGGCCGTTGCGGGCCGACAGCCAGATGCTTTGGGCATCTGCATTCGCAAGATGATTGAGTGCATCGAACCCCGAATTGCCGGCTCCGACGACCAGCACCTTTTTGCCGACGTAGTCCTTCGCCTCGCCAAAATCGGCCGAATGGATAATCCGGCCTGCAAAATCCTTCATGCCTTTCCACGCGGGAATAAACGGCTGCCGGTCGCGCCCGGTGGCGACGACGACATGGCGCGCCAGACGACGTCCGGAGTTCGTCCGCACGGTCCAGTGATCGCCGTCGAACGTGATCTCTTCAACGGCAACGCCGAATGCGACCGGCAGACCATGCGCCTGGCTGAAATCGTTCAGATGGCGAATGACGGCCGATTTATGCGGAAAAGCCGGGGTGCCTGCGGGATAGCCGACGCCGGGCAGCGTCGAGAGATCGCGATGCGTATTGAGGTGCAGCCGCTGGTGCCGCCGATGCCAGGGTTCGGCAAGCCGGCTCTCCTTTTCCAGGACGAGCGTCGGTACGCCGGCCTTCATCAAGGCGTGGGCGGCGGCAAGGCCGGCCGCGCCGGCGCCGACCACGATCGCGCCGTCAAAGACGGTTTCCCGACCGGTTTGATCGCGCAATTTTTCCGCTTCCATGCTGGGGCTCGACAGATCCTGACCCGTCTTATCATGTCGCGGCGGTCGCGACCGGCGCGACATTTGGTCGTTTTGCCGCATTTGACAAGACTTTGGCCGAAATCGCTCCCATATGCGATATCGAACCATCCACGATTCGTCGCGGCACGGCCCCGCTTCCCGCCGCAACCTGTTGTTAACCAACAATGTTCGCTCTTTCTTATCCATTGCCGCCGACACTCCGGCCCAGCGGATTTTGCGATCCGGGACAGAACCCAGATCGAACCGCCAAACTGAGCCAGTTGTGCAGCCGGCGCCGGACGACTACCTTGTTCCAAGGCATGATGCCGTTCGAAATCGCCGAGAAAAGCCTTCATGAAGGTCGTTGAACGTTACATCATGCGCCGTGCTTTCGCGGTATTCGCGCTGGCGCTCGTCTGGACGCTGGCGATCGTCTGGACGACTCAGGTGCTCGCCCGCATCGACCTCGTCACCGATAGCGGTCAGTCGGCCCTCACCTTCTTCGAAGTCGCAGCGCTGATCATCCCGACGATCGTTCCGATCGTCGTGCCGTTCGCCCTGGTGGTCGCGGTCGCCCAGATCCTCAGCGTGATGAATTCGGATTCGGAGCTGGCCGTCATCAATGCCGCCGGCGCTTCACGATGGACAATCGTCAGGCCGATCATGCTTCTGGCACTCGCAGCCAGCGTTTTTTCGTTCGCGGTCGACAATGGCGTCGACCCTTACGCACGCCAGAAGAACCGCGAATTGATTGCGTCGTCGCGTGCCGATCTGTTGTCGTTGATCATCCAGGAAGGCACCTTCCGCAAGATCGACGACGGCCTGTTCCTGCAGGTTGGGGAACGGCTTCCCGACAATCGCCTCGGCGGCATCTTCGTCGCCGATTCGCGCGAAGAAGGCGTCAATCTCATCTACTACGCCAAGACCGGCAGCATCATCGAACGCGGCGACGAGAAGGTGCTGATGATGAATGACGGCGTCATCCATCGCAAAACCATGACCGGCGACCTCTCGGTGATCCGGTTCACCTCCTACGCCTTCGACTTGTCCGCTTTCATGTCGGCATCATCTGACATCCTGCTTTTGCCGAAGGACCGGACGACCCAGTATCTGCTCAATCCCAGTCCGAACGACAAGATGTACCAGCAAAAGCCGAACAGGTACCTGGCCGAGCTCAACCAGCGTTTTTCCGAGTGGTCCTATTCGCTCGTCTTCGCGCTGATCGCGCTCGCCGTTGCCGGAGATGCGCGCTCGCATCGCGAGGCGCGTGTGCACCCGCTGATCACGGCAATCGCGATCGCGCTGTTCGTGCGCTGGCTCGGGTTCTTTGCCGCCGGCAAGGCCGACAAGGTGCCGCAATATGCCTATATGGTCTACGGCGTCCCGATCGTGGCATCGGCGATCGCCATCTGGTTCATCGTGTCCAACCGGACCATGGAACTGCCGGTTGCCTGGGCCGATTGGATAACCAATCTTGCCGGCCGCTTCAGTGACGGCTGGAGCGCCATCAAGCTCCGTTTTGCCAGGCGTGGCGCATCCGGACAGGGGGCCGGCTGATGGGCTGGACTCTGGGTCGGTACTTCTTCTTTCGCTATGTGACGATCACCATCTGGTTCTTCATCGGCCTCTTGGCGCTGGTGTTCCTGATCGATTTCACCGAGCTTTCCGGCCGCACGACCGGTGTGCCGGGCTTCACCTACGCAACTGCGTTCGCCATTTCGGGGCTCAGGATGCCGATGATCATGCTGCAGACGGTGCCGTTCGTCGGCCTGTTCTCGGCGATGGCGACGTTGGTGTCGCTCAACCGCAAATATGAATTGGTCATTGCCCGTTCCGCCGGGGTTTCCGCATGGCAATTCCTGCTGCCGTGCTGCATCGGGGCGCTGCTGTTTGGAGCCTTGTCGGTCGGCGTCATCAATCCGGTAGCCGCGCACGCCTATTCCTGGTCCGAGGAGATCGAGACCCAGCTCCGTTCGGGCAAGTCGAACAGCGTCTCGGCCGATGCTGCGCCCTGGATCAGGCAGAAAACCAACGCCGGCGACACCATCATCGGCGCGCGCGCCATTCTCAATCAAGGCCTGGAGATGGCCGACGCGGTCTTCTTCAGCTTCAGCCCGCAAGGCGACATCATCGAGCGCAAGGATGCGGCGCGCGCCTTTTTGCGGGACGGCTACTGGGAATTGCAGGACGTCAAGGTGTTCCGGGACGGTACCATCCAGTCGTTACCCAGCGATCGGCTGCCGACCAATCTCAAGCCGGAATTCGTGCAAGAGCGGTTGGCGCGCCCTGAGACCATTCCCTTCTACGATCTGCCCGGCAAGATCGAAGTGGCCCGCTCCTTCGGCCTCAAGGCAAACGCCTTCGCCATGCAGTTCAATTCCCTGATTGCGCTGCCCTTCCTGCTTGTCGCGATGACGCTGATTGCGGCAACGGTATCAATGCGATTTGCGAGGATGGGGCAGTCGGCAACGATGATTCTGGGTGGCATCGTGGCCGGCTTTCTGCTTTATGTCGTTTCGGTGCTGGTCAAGGCATTCGGCGTAGCGGGATTCGTACCCACGGCCGTAGCGGCTTGGGTCCCGGTTGTCGTGGCTATGTTCTTCGGGGTGACATTCCTGCTATACAAGGAAGACGGCTAGTGAGGGAGGCGGTTTTGCGCAGCCATAGGCACGCCGGTTTGGCACGCCTCTCTGCGGCGAGCGCCTTGGCGTGCCTGCTTGCCAGCGTCGCCCCGGTTGCTCCGGCTTTTGCCCAGAACGTCAGTGAGCTGGCAACGAAGGTTCCGAGCGGCACGCAGATGCTGCTGGCAGCCGATACGCTGGTCTACGACAACGACAAGCAGACGGTGACGGCCGTCGGCGGCGTCCAGATCGACTATGGCGGCAACCGTCTGGTCGCCCAGCGGGTCGAATACAACCGCAACACCAAACGCCTCGTCGCCAGCGGCAATGTCGAACTCGTCAATAGCGACGGCACCAAAATCTATTCGCAGCATGCCGACATCACTGACGATTTCGCCGACGGCTTCGTCAACGCGCTGCGGGTCGAGACCATAGACAAGGCGTATTTCGCCGCCGAAAGTGCGGAGCGCATGGGCGGCGTGCTGACGACGTTCCACAATGGCGTCTACACCGCCTGCGAGCCGTGCGAGGACAAGCCCGACAAAGCGCCGACCTGGCGTATCAAGGCCAGGAAGATCATCTGGAACGGCGAGAAGAAGACGGTTCGCTTCGAGAACTCGAATTTCGAGTTCTTCGGCTTTCCGCTGGCCTATCTGCCGGCTTTCGAGATCGCCGACCCAACGGTCAAGCGCAAGAGCGGCTTCCTGATCCCCGGCGTCGCCTACAAGAGCGATCTCGGCGTCGGTGTTAAAGTCCCCTATTATTTCGCGCTCTCGCCGACCTACGATCTCACTGTCACTGGCAGCGGCTATACCAAGCAAGGTTTCCTCGGTGAGGCCGAGTGGAGGCAGCGCTTCAACAACGGTCAGTACAGCCTGAAGATTGCGGGCATCCGGCAGGAGAATCCCGACGCATTCATCGACGACAATGGCCACAACGTGAATTCGGGTACCGAAGGCGACCCGAACAGGTTCCGCGGCATGATGGGCACCCAGGGCCAGTTCGCCATCAACCCGCGCTGGGACTTCGGCTGGGACATCCTGCTGCAGAGCGACAAGAATTTCGCGCGCACCTACGACATCGATGGCTTCAACGATAGCGTGCACCGCTCCGAGGTGTACCTGACGGGGCTCAACGATCGCAATTACTTCGATGTGCGCGCCATGCACTTCGAGGTTCAGGAAGACACGCTCGCCAGCGATCCGACTGCACGCGCCGCCAAGCAGCCCTGGGTGCTGCCCTCGCTCGACTACGCCTATATCCCCGACATGCCGGTGGCCGGCGGGCAGCTGTCGTTCGACGTCAACGCGCGGGTTATTGACCGCGACAGGCTCGATACGGCTCTTGCAAATTCGGGCATCCCTTCGTCCGTCAACAACGTCCGCGGCATCGACGGTCAATCCGGCCGCCTTACCGCGGAAGCCGAATGGAAGCGCACCTTCACCACCGATGGCGGGCTGCTGCTGACACCGCTCCTGGCGCTGCGCGGCGACGCCGGCTACGTCAACGCCTCCTCGGCCTCGCTCGACGCCGTCAACCAGATGGCGACCAATCTCGGCGTCGAGGACGATATGCGTTCATCGCTTGCCCGCTACATGGCGACCGCCGGCCTTGAGATGCGCTGGCCGGTGCTGTTTTCGATGACCAGTTCCAGCCATGTCTTCGAACCGATGGCGCAGGTATTCATGCGTCCGAACGAGCAATATGTCGGCGGGCTGGCGGTCCCCAACGAGGACGCTCAGAGCTTCGTCTTCGACGCCACGACGCTGTTCGAGCGCGACAAATTCTCGGGCTATGACCGCATGGAAGGCGGCACACGCGCCAATGTCGGGCTGCGCTATTCCGGCGCATATGACAATGGCTGGGGCACCAATGCGGTGTTCGGCCAATCCTACCAGCTGGGCGGCCAGAACTCGTTCGGCACGCCGGACCTGGTCAATGTCGGCGCCTATTCAGGTCTTGAAACTGCAACCTCCGACTATGTCGGCCTTGTCGGCTTCAACAGCCCCAGCGGGTTTTCCGGCTCGGTCAGCGGCCGTTTCGACGAGCAAAGCTTCGAGATCCGCCGCGCTGAGGTAAAGGCCGCCTTTTCAGGCCTGCCGGTATCGCTGAGCGCCAAATACGCCTTCATCCAGGCGCAGCCGCTCTATGGCTTCTCGACCGATCGCCATGAGGTTACGCTCGGCGCCTCGACGCATCTTGCCGAGAATTGGCGCGTCTTTGGCACCGGCACGTATGATCTGGAGCAGAGCGTTCTGGTCAAGGACGGGGTCGGCTTTGCCTATAGTGATTCGTGCTTTACCTATTTGATGACGTTTTCGGAAAGACGTGACCTGAACACCAAGGAAGTATCGCAGAACGTCGGCTTCAACCTGTCGTTCCGCACGCTCGGCGATTTCGGCTCGTCGCAACGCTCCATCGACACCATTCAATAACGGGCAGCGGTCGGCAACGGGGCGCCTGGCGGACGACATTGTTTCGCCGCATAGAGCAGGCACGAATTTTGACGGCCTGAACTGGATAGGGTGGGCCGAATCGGGATGGAATTGGGATGCTTTCGATGAGGAAATACCTCTTTTCGGCAGGGTTCGCGCTGCTGGTGGCGTTCTCGACCACCGCGGTGACGCGGCCAGTTTTCGCCACCGAGATCAAATACGTCGTCAACAATATACCGATAACCACCGGCGACATCCAGCATCGGGCCGCTTTCCTGCGCCTGCAGCACAGAAAGGGCGATGCCGGCCAGGAAATGATCGACCAGACGCTGCGCCTGGCCGAAGCCCGGCGGCTCGGCATCCGCATCAGCGACGCGCAGGTCGATGCCGCTTATCAGCGTTTCGCCACCAGCAACAAGATGCCGCTCAAGCAGCTTGACGGCGCGATGGCGCAATCCGGCGTCACCAAGGAGCATTTCAAGGAGTTTATCCGGGCGCAGATGGCCTGGAACCAGGCGCTGACCGCGCGTTCCCGTTCCGGAGACGGTGGCGGCGCAATGAGCGAGCAGGACCTCGTCAAGCGCATGCTCGAAAAAGGCGGCAGCAAACCGAGCGCCACTGAGTACATGCTGCAGCAGGTCATCTTCGTGGTGCCGGCGGCCGAGCGCAGCGCGACGCTGGCCAAGCGCAAACGCGAAGCCGATGCCATGCGCGCCCGCTTCAACGGCTGCAACACCACCCGCGAATTCGCCAAGGGCCTGATCGATGTCACCGTTCGCGATCTCGGCCGGGTGTTGGCGCCGCAATTGCCGGCGGACTGGGCCGAGCAGATAAAGGCTACAAAGGTCGGCGGCGCCACCACGACGCGCGAAACCGACCGCGGTGTCGAATTCATCGGCATCTGCTCGTCGCGCGAAGTGTCAGACGACAAAGCCGCGCAGATGGTGTTCCAGAGTGAAGGTTCGAACGACAAGAACGCCGACGAACTCTCGAAGAAATATGTCGAGGAGTTGCGGAAGAAAGCCCGCATAATCGAGCGCTGAAGTCGAAGCGCCGTGCCTGACGCAGAGCTTCCGCTGGCGTTGAGCGTCGGCGATCCGTCCGGCGTGGGGCCGGACATCGCCATCGCTGCTTGGCAGGCCCGCGATAGCGCTGGCGTTCCGTCTTTTTATCTCCTTGCCGATCCGGCACTGATTGCCGCGCGGGCGCACAGGCTCGGCACCGATATCGCGATTGCCGAGACGACGCCGGCGTTAGCGCCGGGGGTGTTTTCGCGCGCGCTGCCGGTGGTGGCGCTTGCTGCCCGTTTCGTCGACAGTCCCGGCCGCCCGGATCCAGCCAACGCCGCCGGCATCATCGAGGCGATCGACCGCGCCGTTGCCGACTGCCTGGCCGGCCGCGCTGCCGCGGTCGTCACCTGCCCCATCGCCAAGAAGCCGCTCTACGACGCCGGCTTTCGCTTTCCCGGCCACACCGAATATCTGGCGCATCTGGCATCGCTTCACACCGGCACCCAAGTGACGCCTGTGATGCTGCTTGCCGGACCGGACCTGCGCACCGTGCCGGTCACCATCCACATCGCGCTGGCCGAGGTGCCGAAAGCGCTGACGACGGACCTTATCGTCGCCACCGGCCGCATCACCGCCGCCGACCTTGCGAACCGCTTCGGAATTGCCAAGCCGCGGCTCGCCATTGCCGGCCTCAACCCGCATGCCGGCGAAGGCGGCACCATGGGCACCGAAGACGAGCGGATCGTGCGCCCGGCAGTCGACCGGCTGAGGCAGGAGGGGATCGACGCCTTCGGGCCATTGCCGGCCGACACGCTGTTTCATGCTCGCGCCCGCGCCGGCTACGACGTGGCGCTCTGTATGTATCACGACCAGGCGCTGATCCCGGCCAAGGCGCTGGCGTTTGACGAGGCGGTCAACGTCACGCTCGGCCTGCCCTTCGTCCGCACCTCGCCCGACCACGGCACCGCCTTCGACATCGCCGGCAAGGGCATCGCCCGTGCCGGCAGCCTGATTGCAGCGCTGAAACTCGCTCGCGTTCTTGCCGATACCGGGAAAAGGCCGTAGGCCCTGAGCCCAATCAGCCAAATTCGATGGCCTTAACCCGATGAGCCCGCCTGATGAGCCCAGCCCGATGAGCATAGACGGCCTGCCGCCACTGCGCGAGGTGATCGAGCGCCATGGGCTGCAGGCGAAAAAGGCGCTGGGCCAGAATTTTCTGCTCGACCTTAACCTGACAAGCAAGATTGCGCGAACCGCCGGCGACCTGAGCGACGTTACGGTTATCGAGGTCGGTCCCGGTCCGGGCGGGCTGACTCGTGCCCTGCTCCTCAACGGCGCCCGGCGGGTCGTCGCGATCGAGCGCGACGAGCGCTGCCTGGCGGCCTTGGCCGAGATCGCGAACCACTATCCGGGTCGGCTCGAGATCGTAGCCGGCGATGCGCTGAAAGCTGATTTTGCAGCGCTTGCAAAAGGAGTGCCGGGAAGCGGCGGGTCGGCGAAAATCGTTGCCAACCTGCCCTACAATATCGGCACCGAATTGCTGATCCGCTGGCTGACCGTCACCGAGTGGCCGCCGTTCTACACATCGATGACGCTGATGTTCCAGCGCGAGGTCGCCGAACGCATTGCAGCCAGCCCCGGCAGCGAGGCCTATGGTCGGCTCGGCGTGCTGGCCGGCTGGCGGACGGAGGCGAGGATTGCCTTCGACGTACCGCCGCAGGCGTTCACGCCGCCACCCAAGGTGACGTCCTCGGTGGTGCATCTTGTGCCGCGTGCCAACCCCTTGCCGGCAGAGGTGAAACGGCTCAGCCGCGTCACCGAAGCGGCATTCGGCCAGCGCCGGAAAATGCTGCGGCAGAGCGTGAAAAGCCTCGGCGGCGAGGCACTGCTCACCCGCGCCGGCATCGATCCGACCAGGCGTGCGGAGACGCTCAGCGTCGAGGAATTCGTTCGCCTGACCAACGCGGTGTGATGCCGGGAAGCGTCCGCGTGGAATTTCCGCTCTCATGGCATAGATAGCCGGACAAACCCTGCCCGGAGACAAACAGTGGCCGCCTATGTCATTTCCGACGTCACGATCCGTGACGCAGAGGCTATCGAAGCCTATCGCGCCAGCGCGGCTGCCTCCATCGCCCAGCATGGCGGGCGCTATCTGGTACGCGGCGGCGAGGTGGAAAGGTTGGAAGGCGACTGGTCTCCCGGGCCGCTGATCATCGTGGAATTCCCCGACATGGACACGGCGCGGCGTTGGTACCGCTCCGCCGAATATGCCGCGGCATTGGAACTGCGCGACGCCGCGCTCAGCCGCAATCTGATCCTGGTCGCGGGGACAGCGCCTTGATCAATCCGTCTTTTCGTCGAGCAGCCCCGAGACGAAATCGAAGAGGCCCGGCCGGCGATCGCGTCTGAGCCGTTCGGCCGTGACGATGCCCCGCACCTCGGCGAAAGCGCGGTCGAGATCGTCGTTGACTATGACGAAATCATATTCCTTCCAGTGCTCGATCTCGTTGCGGGCGTTCTTGAGCCGCGTCTCGATCACCGCTTCCTGGTCCTCGGCGCGACGCTTCAGCCGCGCCTTCAATTCCTTCATCGATGGCGGCAGGATGAATATCGAGACGATGTCGGCGCGCATCTTCTCCTTGAGTTGCTGAGCGCCTTGCCAGTCGATGTCGAACAGCATGTCGCGGCCTTCGGCCAGCGCCTGTTCAGCCGGCTCGCGCGGCGTCGCGTAGCAATTGCCGTGCACCTCCGCCCATTCGAGCAGCGCATCGGAATCGCGCAGCCGCTCGAACTCGCGCATGGTACGGAAGTGGTAATGGACGCCCTCGATCTCGCTGCCGCGGCGTGGCCGCGTGGTGACCGAGACCGACAATTCCAGGCTGGAATCGCTCTCCAGCAGATTGCGCGCAATCGTCGACTTGCCGGCGCCTGACGGCGACGACAAGACCAGCATCAGCCCGCGGCGCCGAATGCGGGAACCCACATCCCTAGCGGTCATGGGGCTTGGCAGTCATGTGGCTTGGCATCGGGATCATTCCAGATTCTGGACCTGTTCGCGAAACTGGTCGACGACCGCCTTCAGTTCCAGCCCGATGGCGGTGACCGCGGCAGCATTCGACTTGGAACACAGCGTATTCGATTCGCGGTTGAATTCCTGTGCCAGGAAATCGAGCTTGCGGCCGATGGCGCCACCGCCGGCGAGCAGTGCCCGCCCCGACGCCACGTGTGTCTTCAGCCGGTCGATTTCCTCGCGTATGTCGGCCTTGGTGGCCAGGAACGCCGCTTCCATATGCAGCCGGCTGGCGTCCAGGTTGGCAGACGCGTCCATCAACAGGCGGATCTGCTCGGCGAGCCTTTCGCGGATCGTGGCCGGTTCGCGTGATGGATCGGCCTCGGCCCGCAGCGTCAGCGCCTCGATGGCATCGATATGGCCGGACAGCAGGGAACGAAGTGCCGCACCTTCGCCCTGGCGCGCCTGCTGCAGCCCGTTCAGTGCTGCTTCCAGCGCCGACAGTATTGCGGTATCGAGCGCACTGCGCGCCTCTTCGGTTTCGATGGTTTCGGGAATGTCGAGGACGCCGCGCAGCGCAAGCAGCCCGTCGGCCGCCGCAGGGGCTACTCCGAACTGCTCCTGCAGCCGCTTGGCCAACTCCGCCAGATCCTTCAGGAAAGCCTCGTTGACCACGGGTTGCGCTTGAGCGCCGGCGGCGCGGCCAATGGTCAGCGTCATCTGGAAATTGCCGCGCGCAAAACGCTTTTGCACCGTCTGCCGGACGGCCGGCTCCAGCCGGTCGAAACCTTGCGGCAGCCGCAGCCTGACCTCGACGCTTTTGCCGTTGACGGACTTGGCTTCCCAGGCAATCGAAGTGCCGTCGTGTTCGGCGACACTGCGCGCAAAACCGGTCATGCTCTGCAAGTTCATGTAGCCGTGCGTCCCTTTGCCGAATGCCCCTCAAGCCGGAGCGATTTTCTCCGGACAGGATCATGTGAATTTCAATGCCATAGCAGCCCTTGCACATCCACCCGGACATGCACAGGGCCAACCTGATGGCGTCCGGCCCTACTGGGCGGCGGTGGCGCCCGCATCGTCAACGATGGCTCCCGCCGGCGTGTCGGCTCCGGTATTGGTTGCTCCGGCCTTGGCGGCGTCCTGGGCCTGTTTTTTCAGCAGTGCGCGGTAGCGAGCGACATTCTCGTTATGCTCATCGAGCGTCGAGGCAAAGACGTGCCCGCCGCTGCCGTCGGCGACGAAGTAGAGATCGCTGGTCTTCGACGGATTGGCGACTGCCTCCAGCGCCGCACGGCCGGGATTGGCGATCGGCGTCGGCGGTAAGCCGTTGATCAGATAGGTGTTGTAGGGCGTCGGCTTCTGGATGTCCGACTGATAGATCGGGCGGTCGATGGGTTTGCCCTTGCCGCCGAACAGGCCGTAGATGATGGTCGGGTCCGACTGCAGCCGCATACCCTTGGCCAGCCGGTTGAGGAAGACGGCGGCTACGCGCGAGCGCTCATCGCCCTTGCCGGTCTCCTTCTCGACGATAGAGGCCAGGGTGACAAAATCCTCAACGTTGGCGATCGGCAAATCCGGCGCTCGGCGCTGCCAGACCTCGTCGACCAGCTTCGTCTGGTCGGCCAGAAGCTTGTCGACCATCTGCTGGCGTGTTGCGCCGCGGGTGAAACGCAGCGTGTCGGTGGCGAGGCTGCCCTCAGGTGGAGTGGTCGACGGCATATCGCCGGTCAGCGCGTCCTGCTCGGCAATCCGTTGCAGCGCCTGCGCGACCGTCAGCCCCTCGGGGATAGTCAGCGAATACATCACCGACTTGCCGCTCTTCAGCAGTTCCATGATATCGTGCATCGACGCCTGCGGCTTGATCTCGTATTCGCCGGCCTTCAGGGCGGAATCATTGCCGAAGGCGCGCACGCCAAGGCGGAAAATGCGGGCGTCGCTGATCAGCCCTCGCCGCTCAAGCTGGTCGGCGATCTCCTGGACGCCGCTATTCGGCTTGACCAGGAAAGTGTCGCCATTGGCCGACGGGCCGGGCTCGTTGAACTCCTGCTTGCCGAAATACAGCGCAACGCCTGCCGCCAGCACCATCAGCATCACCGAAGAGATGACGAAGTTCATGAACACGACGAACTGGCTGCGCGAGGCACGCGAGCGCTTCGGCGGCGGCGTGCCGGCCTCGGGCCGCAACGCCTCACTGGCCGTCTTCGGCACGATCGGGCCGGGCGTTGCTGCCCGTTGCCCGAATTCCCCGTTATCGGCCGGATTTGTGTTCATAGCGCCCTACCATTTGATCTTGCGACGAATCCCCTCGGGCAGAGTAGGGGCGAATATGGCAAAATTGACGGCAGACGGAAACCGGCAGAGCGGTCAGCCATTGTAGCGCTGGAAGACGAGCGAGGCGTTGGTGCCACCGAAGCCGAAGGAGTTGGACAGCGCCACGTCGATCTGCCGGGCCCGCGGCTTGTGCGGCACCAGGTCGATCGCCGTTTCGCGCTCCGGATTGTCAAGATTGATGGTCGGCGGCGCAATGTTGTCGCGAATGGCGAGGATCGAAAAGATCGCCTCGGCAGCACCAGCCGCGCCCAGCAGGTGGCCAATCGACGATTTGGTCGACGACATCGATATCTTCGAGGCGGCGTTGCCGACCAGCCGCTCGACGGCGCCGAGTTCGATCGTATCGGCCATGGTCGAGGTGCCGTGCGCGTTGATGTAGTCGACATCGGCCGGCGTCAGCTTCGCCCGGTTCAGCGCCGCGGTCATGCAACGGAAAGCGCCGTCGCCGTCTTCGGCAGGCGCGGTGATGTGATAGGCGTCACCGGTCAGACCGTAGCCGGTGACCTCGGCATAGATCTTGGCGCCGCGGGCCTTGGCGTGTTCGAGTTCCTCGAGCACGACAACACCGGCGCCCTCGCCCATGACGAAGCCGTCGCGATCGCGATCATAGGGGCGTGAGGCCGTTTGTGGCGCGTCGTTGCGCTCGGTGGAGAGCGCGCGGCAAGCGGCGAACCCGGCGATCGACAGTCTCGTCACCGGCGCTTCGGCGCCGCCTGCGACCATAACGTCGGCATCGCCCCAGATGATCAGCCGGGCGGCATCGCCGATGGCGTGCGCACCGGTCGAGCAAGCGGTGACGACGGCATGGTTGGGGCCTTTCAGCCCATGCCGGATCGAGACCTGACCGGAGACGAGGTTGATGATCTGGCCAGGGATGAAGAATGGGCTGATGCGGCGCGGACCGCGTTCCTTGAGGATCATCGCATTCTCGGCGATGCCTTCGATGCCGCCGATGCCCGAACCGATCAGCACGCCGGTGGCGCACTGTTCCTCATGCGTCTTCGGCTGCCAGCCGGAATCCTTGAGTGCCTCGTCGGCGGCCGCGATCCCGTACAGGATGAAGTCGCCGATCTTGCGCAGTTCCTTCGGCTCGAGAACGGCTTCAGGATTGAAAGTGGCATTGGAGCCGTCACCGCGCGGAATGACGTGGGCGACCTTGCAGGCAAGGTCTTCCACCTCGAATTCGGTGATGCGCTTGGCTGCGCTGCGGCCGGTCAGAAGCTCCTTCCAGCTGTGCTCGAAGCCCATGCCGAACGGCGAAAGCAGCCCAAGGCCCGTGACGACGACACGCCTCATCGCAGGTCCTCCCCGGTGATGACTGCAAATAGCGTCAGGCGGAGGCCTTGTCGATGTATTTCACCGCATCGCCAACAGTCAGGATGGTCTCGGCGGCGTCGTCCGGGATTTCGACACCGAACTCTTCTTCGAACGCCATGACAAGTTCGACCGTGTCGAGGCTGTCCGCGCCCAGATCATCGATGAAGCTCGCCTGCTCCGTCACCTTCTCGGCATCGACGCCAAGGTGCTCGATGACGATCTTCTTGACGCGCTCTGCGGTGTCACTCATTTGGGCATCCTCGTCTTTTGGTTGTCTGTCTTCGTTAGCGGGCAGAATGCCGCTAATCAAGCTGAAAGATGGTCCTGCCGGAAACGCAGCGGAACAGGACCGGTTTTTGCCCGAACCGCCGGGTTGCGGGCGGCATTACACGAAAAATCCCGTGCATCCAAGACGGAATGAAGCGTTTTCCCAAGTGTTAGATCATTGCCATGCCGCCATTCACATGAATGGTCTGGCCGGTGACGTAGGCCGCCTCGTTAGAAGCTAGGTAGGCGACGGCAGAGGCGACTTCGGCGCCCGTGCCCATGCGCCGGGTCGGGATCGCCGCCATGATCGCCTCTTTCTGCTTGTCGTTGAGCTTGGCGGTCATCGCCGATTCGATGAAGCCCGGGGCGACGCAGTTGACGGTGATATTGCGGGTGGCGATCTCCTGCGCCAGCGATTTGGAAAAGCCGATCATACCGGCTTTGGAGGCGCAGTAGTTGGTCTGGCCGGGATTGCCGGTGACGCCAACCACTGAAGTGATGTTGATGATGCGGCCATGGCGGCGCCGCATCATCGGATGGGTAAGCTCGCGGGTCAGCCGGAACACGGCGGTCAGGTTGACCTCGAGCACGCTATCCCAGTCGGCGTCAGCCATGCGTACGAACAACCCGTCCTTGGTGATGCCGGCATTGTTGACGAGGATGTCGACGCCTTCGAGGTCGGCCTCCGCCTTCTGGCCGAGCGCCTTGACGTCGTCGCGGTTGGAAAGATTGGCCGGGAAAAGCTTGACCCGGTCGCCCAGTTCGGCGGCCAGCGCCTCCAGTTTCTCGATACGTGTGCCATGCAGGCCGACGATGGCGCCCTGGCCGTGCAGCACGCGGGCGATCGCCTCGCCGATACCTCCCGATGCGCCGGTGACGAGCGCCTTGCGGCCGGTCAATTCGAACATTCTTGCCTCCTGATCTGAGCGAACACCCTTCGCATGGAGCGGGGTCAAATCGCCAGTTGATTATGCAAGCGCCGCCAGCGCCGCCTCGACATCCGCCGCGGATCCGATGGCAGTGGTGGCAATATCGCGGTTGATGCGGCGGGCCAGCCCCGACAGCACCTTGCCGGCGCCCACTTCGTAAAGCGTCGCAACGCCGTTGCTGCCGAACCACTCCACCGTTTCGCGCCAGCGCACGCGCCCGATCACCTGTTCGACGAGTCGGCGGGCGATCTCGTCGGGATCGCTCGTCGGGGTCACCGTAACATTGGAGACCAGCGGCACGACCGGCGCACTCTTCGTCACGGCGGCCAGCGCCTCCCGCATGATCTCGGCCGCAGGCTTCATCAATGCCGAATGGAAGGGCGCCGAGACCTGCAGCATCAGCGCCCGCTTGGCGCCCTTCTCCGTGCATAGCCTCGCCGCCAGTTCGACCACTGGCCTGGCGCCGGAGATCACCAGCTGGCCGCCGCCATTGTCATTGGCGATCTGGCAAACCAAGGCTTGTGCGGGATCTTTGGCGGCGCCCTGGGCGGCCTCTGCGCAAGCGGCTTCGACGTCGGCCTGTTCCAGCCCGATGATCGCCGCCATGGCGCCCTCGCCGGCCGGCACAGCCGCCTGCATGGCGTTGCCGCGGATGCGCAACAGCCGGGCGGCGTCGGCGACCGAAACGAAACCTGCGGCCGCAAGTGCCGAATATTCGCCGAGCGAGTGGCCGGCGACATAGGTGACCTTGCCGTTCAGGGAGAAGCCGCGCGCCTCCAGCGCCCGGATTGCGGCAAGCGACACCGCCATCAGCGCCGGCTGGGCGTTGGCGGTCAGCGTCAGCGTCTCTTCCGGGCCTTCCCAGATCAGCTTCGATAGGTTTTCGCCGAGCGCGTCGTCAACTTCCTCGAAGATCCGCCGCGATTCCACAAAGGTATCGGCGAGGTCCTTGCCCATGCCGACAGCCTGGCTGCCCTGCCCCGGAAAGGTGAATGCGATGGCCATCGGCGGCTCCCAGCTGCTGGTTCACGTTGCCTGTGACGCAAGGCGTGCGGCCAAGTCAAGTCCAACCTTGATCGCGTAATATCGGCCGAGTGCCTGTTTCGGCAGGCTTTTTGGCGATCACTCATGATGAAAACCGCTCACGATTTGTTTGCTGGCTCTTCTTATTTCCGCCGCAGGCGCTAAGCTTTGCGTGACAGTTCGATGACAATCGAGTGACGCTTTTGTTGCGGGCCGGGGAACTATTGAAGTGGCAAAGACCAAGCAGAGCGCAGCCGAGGCGGCGCCCCAGTTTCTTGAAGGCGATCCGTCGACCGGCTATCTGCCGGCGCGCAAATGGCCTGTCATCCGCTATGGCCTTATCAGCTTGCTGGCTGCGGCCATCCTTGTGTTTGCCATCGAACTGATCGTGCGCGGCAACTTTGCCGGCACCATTGATTTCTTTCTGCAGCCTTTCAAACCCGGCTGGACCACGATCATCATTTTTGCGCTGATCCTCATCGGCCTCGACGCCGTGCTCGGCCGCAGTCACCAGAGCCTGATGATCGTCGCGCCGCTGACATTGTCGCTGGCGTTCGTCGGCCACCAGAAGTCGCTGTATCTCGGCGATCCGCTCTATCCGACCGATTTCCTCTATTCCCGGCAGATCGTGGCATTGATGCCGCTTCTGGTACGCGATCGCCCGGGAACCGCCATTGCCCTGGCGATCGGCATCGTCGGCGGGCTGTCGCTGCTCGTCTATGGCTGGCGGCTATGGCGCCGCCGCGTTCCGGCACTCAGCCACAAGGGCCGCCTTGCCCGGCTGACGCTGACGGTGCCGCTGATCGCCTTCTTCGTCTCCATCATGGACTATGCCACTTTCTCGTGGACACGCGACCGGCTGCAGATCATCCCGATCATGTGGGACCAGAAGGAAAACTATGCCTCGAACGGTTTTGCGCTCGCCTTCGCGCTGAACGTCCCGATGGCGCATGTCTCGGCGCCGCCCGGCTATTCCGGCAAGGCGATCGAAGCGATCGGCAAACCGCAGGTGACGGCTTCGGTACCCGCCGAGAAGCCCGACATCATCGTCGTCATGAGCGAATCCTTCTGGGATCCGACCAAGCTACCCGGCGTCACCATCACGCCCGACCCTATCCCCAATGTGCGGGCACTGCGCACGGGTTACATGTTCTCGCCCGAGTTCGGCGGCATGACGGCCAACATCGAGTTCGAGGCCCTGACCGGCTTTTCCAACGCCTTCCTGCCGGCGGGCAGCATTCCCTACCAGCAATATGTGCGGACACCGACTCCCTCGCTGGCGACCTTCCTGAAAAGTCAAGGCTACCGGGCGCGCGCTATCCATCCCGGCACTAACTGGTTCTGGAACCGGGGGGCCGTCTATGCCGATTTCGGCTTCAACGACTTCAAGTCCGAGGAGACGTTGCCGCCCATGCAGAAGCGCGGACCGCTCGCGTCGGACGCTGCGATGACCGACGAGATTATCCACGAAGCCGATACCAGCGCCGAGCCGGTCTTCTTTTTCGCCGTCAGCCTGCAGAACCACGGGCCGTATGAGCCGTATCGCTATAACAATCCGACCCACAAGGTGCAGGCGCCGATCAGCCAATGGGCGCGTGAATCGCTGTTGAGCTATGCCGAAGGCTCTTCCGACGCGGACCGCGGCCTCGAGCGGCTGATCGAATGGGCGAAGAAACGCGAGCGGCCGACCGTCATCGCGTTCTTCGGCGACCATCTGCCGCCGCTTGGGCCGGTCTACGTCGAGACCGGCTTCCTGAAGGACAATGTTGCGCCGCGCAAGGAGGCGGCCGACCAGATGCTGCTGCACCACCAGACGCCGCTGATCGTCTGGTCGAATCGCAGCGGCCCGGCCGAGGATCTGGGCGCCGTCAGCCCGTCCTTCCTGCCCTACCATATCCTGAAGACAGCCGGCATCAGCCATCCCTATTACACCGGCTTCCTCGGACAGTTGCGAGAGCGCTACCGCGTTATCGACCGCAATTTGCTTTTGGCACCGGGGGGCGACGCCACCCCCGATTGGTCGCGTCAGAAAGAGATCGATCCGGCAATCCGCGACTTCCGTCTGCTGCAATACGACATGATGTTCGGCAAGCGCCATGCGGCGCCCGATTTCTTCCCCGAAACCACAGGCAAAGTGGCTGCACACACGAGTTGAGCAGCGGCGGCGGGAGAGCGGCCGACGTCGTTCAGTTCGTCAAGTGCAGCTGCGAAATCGAGCTTCCGATTTTCAGGAAGACGCTTTCGAGCTGACTGACGTCGTTGGTCGGGTAATAATCCGACGGCGACGATGCGCAGGCCTCGTAAAGCTTGCGGTTGGCTGCGGTGTCGGCCTGCAGCAGCACTGTGAATATCTGCACGTCCTGCTTCTTCAATGTGTTGCATACATTGGTTGTCCAATCGTCGACATTGCGCGCAGCCGCGGTCTGGTCGCTGGATCCAAACCGACCCGAGGCCAGGAATCCGTAGGAGCCATAGTCCGACTTCTGTGGCGTATCCTTCGCGCCATAGACAACATTCTCGCCGTCGGTGAGCAGCAGCACCGTTTTGGTCGTGCCTGACGCCCTGAACGGCGCGCCGTCGCTGTAAGGCGGTTCCGGCGAGAGCACCCGCATCCCCCATGACAAGCCTTCCGAAACATTGGTCCCCGAGCCGTTCCATTCGATCATCTCACCGACGGCCTTCCGCAATTTGTCGAAATCATCGGTCAGCGGCACTATCGGCGTCGGACAGGCCCGGTTTGGGCCGATAGTCAGTGGGCCTCTCTTGTCGTTGATCAGCTTCATCGTCGAAACACTGTACTTCGCCATGTCGCTGGTGAGGCCGGGAAGCACGGTGACAACGGTATCGTCGAGATAGGAATTGTTGTAGCCGGTCGCTGAATTGCCGTAGGAGCTGGTTGGATTTTTAGCGTTACCTGGATCGTCCGGCGCGAAATAGGGTACGAACAGGGTGTCCGGTTTGTTTTGGTCGGGCGAAATGTCGGAAACATTGTTGGTTCCGGGCCGCGCTTCGACGCAGCCTCTCCATTCGACGCCCAATTGCTTGAACAGGTCCATATGGTTGACGCGCTTGCCGCCGACCAAGGGGAAATTGGCGCCATTGTTCGGCGATTTGCCGGCCATGTCGATCCAGGCCGGATCGTAGTCCTCACCCTTGACGTTGACGGCGGTGACGAACGGCACCACCGCGACACGTACGCTGCGCGTCGGCGACTTCGCCGCTTCGAGCATATCGATCAGGGCCGTCGCCGCCGTCCGCAATGCGCCGATGCGATCGTTGCTGGCCATCGACCCGGTATTGTCGAGCACTAGCACGACTTCGAGCTGATTGGTCGATTCGACGGCGCCGGCATCGACGGTGATGCGCTTGTCGTTGCCGAACAGGAAGGCGAAGTTCAAATTGACGTCCGCCATGGCGACAGCCTTTGTCTGGATGTAATTGAGGCCCCTTTCCACGGTAAGCGTCGCTTCGGCGTTCCTCAACTCGCTGTGGCCGGCGACATTGGTCTGGAAGTAGCGGTCGAAGACGTCCTTGCGCGAAGCCTCGATGTCGCCGAGATGCGATGATGCAAGGTTCGCGGCATCGAGCGCGTTCTGCAAGCTGACCTTGGCCCTCATCAAGGTGGACACGTCCACAGCAAAGGCGACGGCGGTCAGAACCGCAGGCAGCCCGAACGCCAGCATCAGGGCAAAGTTGCCGCTCTTCGAACGGCAGAATTTGTCGAAAAGCATTTTTGTCCCCAAAACCGCCTTGCTGCCGACCTCGCGCAGACTGTTTGCTTTTGCATCGGCATGATGAACGACGGGTTGCCGCCACGCCCGCCGGTGCTGGAACTTCGCATGGTGGTTAAGGTCCGGTTTCAGGAAATCCGTAAGCCTTGCCATCGAGGCCCGTGGCGCTCTGGGACGGTAGGGCCGTTTGCCCTGTCGTTTGGCCTTGCTTTGCGGTCAAATTCCTGTATAGACGCCCGCAATCTGCCGGTCCTTGCTGGGGGCTGAACGGAGGGCCGGAGGTTTTTCGAAACCTTCGTGTGAAGCCAGAAGCGCTTCCGCCTCCCGTGTCTCCGCTCTCGACCGTCTCGTCATGCTCCTTTCTTCCCCGCCTTCGCAAGGATTGCGGGTCAGAGAAGTTGCAGAGGCTTTTGCCGCCGGGAACCGGGAGAGAAACGAAGAAAGGCACGAACACTATGGCTCTATACGAACATGTGTTTCTTGCCCGGCAGGACCTCTCGCAGCAGCAGGTCGATGCGCTTGTCGAACAGTACAAGGGCGTCATCACCGCGAATGGCGGGTCCGTCGGCCGGGTCGAGAACTGGGGACTGAAGTCCCTCACCTACCGGGTCAACAAGAACCGGAAGGCATATTATACACTCATGGACATCACCTGCCCGCCGGCCGCGCTCAATGAAATGGAGCGCCAGATGGGCCTGTCCGAGGACGTACTGCGTTTCCTGACCATCAAGGTCGATGCGCATGAGGAGGGTCCGTCGGCAATGATGCAGAAGCGCGAAGAGCGCTCGGAACGCGGCGGCTTCGGCGATCGCGACCGTGGCGATCGTGGCCCGCGCTCATTCGGCGACCGCGATCGCGGTGACCGTGGTGATCGTCCGCCGCGCAGCTTCGGCGATGGCGGTGCCGATCGTGGCCCGCGCCGTCCGCGCGAAGGCTTTGAAGGAGCCGCAGAATAATGGTCGACATCAACCAGATCCCAACCCGGCGCCCCTTCCACCGTCGCCGCAAGACTTGCCCGTTCTCCGGCGCCAACGCGCCGAAGATCGACTACAAGGACGTGCGGCTTCTGCAGCGCTACATCTCCGAGCGCGGCAAGATCGTGCCATCGCGTATCACCGCCGTCAGCCAGAAGAAGCAGCGCGAACTCGCCAAGGCGATCAAGCGCGCCCGCTTCCTCGGCCTGCTGCCCTACGTGGTCCGCTAACACTTCAGGCGGGCGGTTCGCCGCCCGCTTTTTCACCGGCCACGACGGGCGTAGCCGGATCGAACACCAAATCCCGGGTTGGATTTCGACAAGAGATCCTAACTGCCGCGACAGGCAGGACAGCGACACAGGCGACGACGCCCCAGCTTCCTGACCTGTTCCAGACAATTCGGCGCCGATCCTGAGGATAGGTGCCCAACCGAAGGAACAAAACCATGGAAGTCATTCTTCTCGAACGCGTCTCCCGCCTCGGCCAGATGGGCGATACCGTCAAGGTCAAGGACGGGTTCGCCCGCAATTTCCTGCTGCCGCAAGGCAAGGCGCTGCGCGCCAACGAAGCTAACAAGAAGAAGTTCGAGGGACAGCGGGCCCAGCTCGAAGCCCGCAACCTGGAGCGCAAGTCCGAAGCCGCGCAGATTGCAGAAAAGCTCGACGGCAAGAGCTTCATCGCCGTGCGCTCGGCCGGCGAAACCGGTCAGCTTTATGGTTCGGTCTCGACGCGCGACATCGCCGAGCTGGTGACGGCGGAAGGTTTTTCGGTCAACCGCAACCAGATCCTGCTCAACCAGCCAATCAAGACCATCGGCGTCACCAATGTGGCGATCGCGCTGCACCCGGAAGTCGAGGTTACCATCACGCTCAACATTGCCCGCACGGCCGACGAAGCCGAGCGCCAGGCCAAGGGCGAAACACTGACCACCGCCGAAGCCATCTACGGCGAGGACATCAACGATAATGCGCGGCCGGAAAACTTCTTCGATCCGAATGCCGAGTTCGAAGGCGGCGAAGACAACGGCTGATCGTCATTCGTCGGCATTCGCCGGCTAATCGCTATTCTGGACCAATGCCCGGGCCTCGTACCCGGGCATTTTTATGCCAAATGGAACTTTTCGAACCCCTATATCTTGATGCAGAATAGGACAGCATGTCTGGCCGAGAGGGGACAATTGGTCATGAATATTCTGCTGAAACGCGTTCTCGACCGCCTGGTCCGCACAGGCAATCTCAAGGTGACAGGGCCGCAAGGCTCGATGGTGACTTTCGGTGACGGCAGCGGCGAGCCGGTGCACATGCACATCAAGACAAGGCATGCCGAGCGCGCAATAACCTTCGATCCGATGCTGGCGGTGCCAGAAGCCTACATGGACGGTGAACTCGACATTCTCGAGGGCGGCGTGCTGGGGGTGATGCGGATTGCCTTCCAGAACATGGGCAGCGGCGGTATCGATGCCACCTGGTCGAAGGCGATCGAAGGTCTGCGCCACGCCTTCCGGCGCCTGCAGCAGATCAACACGGCGTCGCGGGCGCGTCGCAACGTGCAGCGCCATTACGATCTGTCGGGCGACCTCTACCGCCTCTTCCTCGATGAGGACATGCAATATTCCTGCGCCTATTTCGAGCAGCCGGACATGACGCTCGACGAGGCACAAGCGGCCAAGAAGCGCCACATCGCCGCCAAGCTCAGGCTGAAGGCCGGCCAGACGGTTCTTGATATCGGCTCCGGCTGGGGTGGGCTTGGGCTCTATCTAGCCAAGGCGTTCGACGTCGACGTGCAAGGCGTGACGCTGTCGACCGAGCAGCACGGCGTCGCCACCGACCGCGCCCATGCGCAAGGCCTGCAAAACCGGGTGCATTTCGACATCAAGGACTATCGCGAGCTCAATGAGCGTTTCGACCGCATCGTCTCCGTCGGCATGTTCGAGCATGTCGGGGTCAATCATTTCCGCACCTTCTTCGACAAGTCGGCGACGCTGCTGAAGCCGGACGGCGTCATGCTGCTGCACACGATCGGCCGCTCCGGCGTGCCGTGGGCAACCAGCGCCTTCATCCGCAAGTACATCTTCCCGGGCGGCTACATCCCGTCGCTATCCGAAGTGATGCCGGCCATCGAAAAATCGGGGCTCGTCGTCACCGATATCGAGGTTCTGCGGCTGCATTATGCCGAGACACTGAAGCATTGGGGCGAGCGCTTCGCGGCCAACCGCGACAAGGCCAAGGCGATTTATGACGAGCGCTTCTGCCGCATGTGGGAGTTCTATCTTGCCGCCTCGGAAGCTGCCTTCCGCTGGCAGGATCTGGTGATCTTCCAGATCCAGATTGCCAAGAAGAACGACACGCTGCCGATGACGCGCGACTACATGGCCAGTTGCGAGAAGGCGCTGGAGATGCGCGATCTTGGACGTCGCGAAAAGGCTCCGGTGGCCAAGCCCACTCGCCGCCGCAAGGTGGCGGATCCGGAGTAGACTGCCGGCATCACGCCATTGCCGCTTGCCATTGCCGGCCGGCACGCTGAAAAGGGTCCCGTCAACGCGGGACCTTTTTCATGACCTACCTCCTCTACGTCGCCGCCGCACTTGCCGAGATCGCCGGCTGCTTTTCGTTCTGGGCGTGGTGGCGGCTGGACAAGTCGCCGCTGTGGTTGGCGCCCGGTCTCGTCTCGCTCGTGCTATTCGCGTGGCTGCTGGCGCTGGTCGACACCAGCGCGGCGGGCCGGGCCTATGCCGCCTATGGCGGCATCTACATTGCCGCCTCGCTGGCCTGGTTGTGGCTGGCGGAAGGCGTGCACCCCGACCGCTGGGATCTTGCCGGTGCCGCGATCTGCATCGTTGGCGCCTCGGTCATTCTGCTCTCACCTCGGACCGCCTAAGCGATGGAACTGCCCGTCCCGCTTAGACAAGGCGTCGACCGCCTTCTCGAACAGGTGCCGTTGCCGATGCTTAAGCAAGCGGCAAAGACGCTGTCGGACCGCTACCGCGCAGAGTTGCGCGACGGTCGCCTGCACATGGCCGAAGACATGGCGGTGAAGGCCTATCTGGCAACGCGGCTACCGGCGACCTATGCGGCCATTCGCGCCAGCCTCGATGCGGTGGGCGAGTCTCGGCCCGACTATGCTCCGAAGACCTTGCTCGATGTCGGCGCCGGCCCTGGCACGGTGCTTTGGGCCACAATCAATCTCTGGCCGGATCTCGAACAGGCGGTGCTACTCGAGGCCGGCGCCGCGGTACGAAGGGTCGGCGAAGTACTTGCCGCGGATGCGATCACGGCCAGGACCGCCTGGCGGACCGGCGACATCACCATCGACCTGGTCGATCTGGAGCCGGCCGAGCTGGTGACTTCAGCCTATGTGCTGGATGAGATCGCGCCGGCATCGCTGGCAAAACTCGTCGACCGGCTCTGGCAGCTGACCGCAGACACGCTGCTGGTGGTCGAGCCGGGCACGCCGGCCGGCTGGCAGCGTATTCTTGCCGTGCGGCGGCAGTTGATCGAGGCGGGCGCGCACGTGCTTGCGCCCTGCCCGCATGAGACGCCCTGTCCGCTCGTCGCCCCCGACTGGTGCCATTTCGCCCGCCGCGTCGCCCGCTCGCGCCTACACCGTCTGGCCAAGGATGCCGAGGTGCCGTGGGAGGACGAGAAATTCATCTTTGTCGCGGCCTCCCGCCATCCGGCCGCTCCGCCTCGAGCGCGAGTGATCGCACCGCCGAAGTCGGGCTCCGGCAAGGTCTTGCTGAAGCTTTGCCAACAGAATGGGAATGCTGCCGAGCGACTGTTCACCAAGCGCGACGGCGAGACGTTCAAGACCGCGCGGCGACTGGACTGGGGTGATGCCTTGCCGGAATGACCGGCAGCTATTTTCCTGTTTTGTTCTCGCCTGAGAACGGCTAGGCTCGCCATCTTGATTCGAGTCAATCGAGATTCTTTCCACCGAAAGATCCTGGCTGTGAATCGCGGGCATCAAAGTTGGTTGGTTTGGGACTGATGCAGATAAGTCATCACCGACTTGTCTCGTTCTGATATCGAGAGACGGGGATCAGGACCGGGGACATTATGGCAGAGGCAGCACGAAAATTCGGCGTGGCGGAAACACCGCTCTATCGCGAGGCGCCGAACAATATCGAGGCCGAGCAGGCGCTGCTCGGCGCCATACTGGTCAACAACGATGCCTTCTACCGCGTCTCCGACTTCCTGAAGCCAGGCCATTTCTACGAGCCGCTGCATAGAAAGATCTTCGAGGTCGCGGCCGAGCTCATCCGCATGGGCAAAATCGCGACGCCGATCACGCTGAAGACCTTCCTGCCGGCCGACGAGAAGGTCGGCGACATGACGGTGGCGCAATATGTCGTGCGGTTGGCGGTCGAGGCCGTCACCGTCGTCAACGCCACCGACTATGGCCGCGCCATCTACGATCTGGCGACGCGGCGCGCGCTAATCACTGTCGGCGAGGACATGGTCAACATCGCCTATGACGCGCCGGTCGACATGTCGCCCTCCGACCAGATCGAGGATGCCGAGCGGCGCCTGTTCGAATTGGCCGAAACCGGCCGCTACGATGGCGGCTTCGAGAGCTTCACTGATGCCGTCAAGACCGCCGTCGACATGGCCAATGCGGCTTATATGCGCGACGGGCATTTGTCGGGCGTTGCTACCGGCTTGCGCGATCTCGACCGCCGCATGGGCGGCCTGCAGTCGTCCGACCTGATCATCATTGCCGGCCGCCCCGGCATGGGCAAGACCTCGCTCGCCACCAATATCGCCTTCAACATCGCCGAGGCCTATGTCCCGGCGCAGCAGGCGGACGGCTCGTTCAAGGCGGCCAATGGCGGCGTCGTCGGCTTCTTTTCGCTCGAAATGTCATCCGAACAGCTGGCCACCCGCATTATTTCCGAACAGACGGAAATCCCGTCGTCGAAAATCCGGCGCGGCGAGATCAGCGAGATGGATTTCGAAAAGCTGGTCGCCTGCTCGCAGACAATGCAGAAAATCCCGCTGTTCATCGACCAGACCGGCGGCATTTCCATCGCTCAGCTGTCGGCCCGCGCGCGTCGCCTGAAGCGCCAGCGCGGCCTCGACGTCATCGTTATCGACTATATCCAGCTGATGCAGGGATCAAGCGCGAAATCCTCGCAAAACCGCGTCCAGGAAATCACCGAGATAACCACCGGCCTCAAGGCACTAGCCAAGGAGCTGGCGGTGCCGATCATCGCGCTGTCGCAGCTGTCGCGCCAGGTCGAGAGCCGCGACGACAAGCGCCCGCAGCTTTCGGATCTGCGCGAATCGGGCTCCATCGAGCAGGACGCCGACGTAGTGCTGTTCGTCTATCGCGAGGAATATTATCTGAAGAACCGCGAGCCGAAGCCGGGCACCGACGAATACATCAAATGGGAACACGAGATGAACGAGATGCGCGGTAAGGCCGAGGTCATCGTCGCCAAACAGCGCCACGGCCCAACGGGATCGGTCAGCCTCGCCTTCCAGGGCGAATTCACCCGCTTCTCGGACCTCGCCGAGGAGCATCATTTGCCGGATCGGTTCGAGTGACCTCTTGATACAGGTCTCATTCCTTCGCACCCCCCTCTGTCCTGCCGGACATCTCCTCCTCAAGGGGGGAGATCGGATGTCATTTCGGCTTTCGGCAATCGTCAATGCTGCTAGATGTACGGCAATATCGGAGCTGCCAATCTCCCCCCTTGAGGGGGAGATGTCCGGCAGGACAGAGGGGGGCGCTGTCCCGCCGACCTGTCTTTCAATTGCCGCAGGCCGCGCCTGATGGCCAAATCCCGTATCCAGTTCATCTGTCAGAATTGCGGATCGGTGCATCAGCGCTGGGCTGGCAAATGCGATGCCTGCGGCGAGTGGAACACGCTGGTCGAGGAAGGTACGTCAGGCGGTATCGGCTCCGGCCCGGCCAATACGCGCAACGCCCGCAAGGGCCGTGCGGTGGTGCTGACCAGCCTCTCCGGCGACATCGAGGACGCGCCGCGCATCGTCTCCGGCATCGGCGAACTCGACCGCGCCACCGGCGGCGGCTTCGTGCGCGGCTCGGCGCTGCTGGTCGGCGGCGATCCCGGCATCGGCAAGTCGACGCTGCTCACCCAGGCCGCGGCCGCGCTGGCGGCAAAGGGCCACCGCATCGTCTATGTCTCTGGCGAAGAGGCGGTCGCGCAGATCAGGCTGCGCGCCCAGCGGCTCGGCGTCGCCGACACCCCGGTCGAGCTCGCCGCCGAAACCAATGTCGAGGACATCCTCGCCACCATCGCCGATGGCAAGCGGCCGGATCTGGTCATTCTCGATTCGATCCAGACGCTGTGGACCGATATGGCCGATTCGGCGCCCGGCACGGTGACCCAGGTGCGTGCCGCCGCCCAGGCGATGATCCGCTTCGCAAAATCCACAGGGGCGGCGATCGTTCTGGTCGGCCACGTCACCAAGGAGGGCCAGATCGCCGGACCGCGCGTCGTCGAGCACATGGTCGACGCGGTGCTCTATTTCGAGGGCGAAGGCGGCCACCACTACCGCATCCTGCGCACGGTCAAGAACCGCTTCGGGCCAACCGATGAGATCGGTGTCTTCGAAATGTCGGACAAGGGCTTACGGGAAGTCGCCAACCCGTCCGAGCTTTTCCTCGGTGAGCGCCATGCGAAGTCGCCGGGTGCCGCGGTTTTCGCCGGCATGGAAGGCACACGGCCGGTGCTGGTCGAGATCCAGGCGCTGGTGGCGCCATCGACGCTGGGCACACCGCGCCGCGCCGTCGTCGGCTGGGACGGTGCCCGGCTGTCGATGATCCTGGCGGTTCTGGAAGCCCATTGCGGCGTCCGCTTCGGCACGCACGACGTCTATCTCAACGTTGCCGGCGGCTACCGCATTTCGGAGCCGGCGGCCGACCTGGCAGTGGCGGCGGCACTGGTTTCCTCGCTCACCGGTCTTGCCCTTCCCGCCGATTGCGTCTATTTCGGCGAAATCAGCCTTTCGGGTGCGGTGAGGCCGGTTGCGCATGCGCAGCAGCGCCTCAAGGAAGCCGAAAAGCTGGGTTTCGGACGCGCGGTTCTGCCCTTGGGCAGCGAGGAACTTGTTGGTGGCAATGGGGTCGGGGGGATCGGAGCCGGCGCTTTCCAGCCCACCGAGCTTGCCGATCTCGTGGCGCGCATAGCCGGCTCTCGGCGCAGCCGCGCCGACGAGCAAGAGTGATGCGGCTCGTCGAGTCGTGAAAAAGAGATCGGAGTGGGGCGAAAAACATGCCGATTACGCTGCTTGACGGAATTCTCGTCGGCTTCACCCTGGTCTCGGCGATGCTCGCTATGGTTCGCGGCTTTTCGCGCGAGATCCTGTCGATCATCTCCTGGGCAGCCGCCGCGGCCGCCGCCTTCTTCTTCTACAAGCCGGTGCTGCCTTACATTCAGCCCTACGTCGACAACGAAAAGGCCGCCATGGCGGCGGCCGCCGGTATCGTCTTCATTGTCGCGCTGATCGTCGTTTCGGTCATCACCATGAAGCTCGCCGACTGGATCATCGATTCCAGGATCGGCGCGCTCGATCGTACACTTGGCTTCCTCTATGGCGCGGCGCGCGGCATCCTGGTCGTCGCTGTCGCGCTGCTTTTCTTCAATTGGCTGGCCGGCGCCAAGGCTCCAGGCTGGATTGCCAACGCCAAGTCAAAGCCGTTGCTCGAATCGATCGGCGCCAAGCTCGAAAGCCTGCTGCCCGAGGATCCGGAAAACGCCATCCTCAACAAGCTCAATCCGAATCAGCCGGCCACCGAGACGCCTCTGGCCCCCGACGCGCCTGCAGCGGAAGCCCCTGCCGCCGGCGACGACGCCACTGCTCCGGCACCCGACGACAGCGATGCGCCGCCGGCCGACAATGCGCCCGCGACGCCGGCACCTGCAAACCCGGCGCCGGCAAACTGATTTCGACAGACTTGCGAGGCTCAAGACTGTCGATCATGTGAACGCCGCACGACGTGCGTTGCTTTCGATGCGCTATGACCTTATATGGCGACTTTAGCGGAGCTTGAGCCCCAATGGCAGCCTCAGTGGCAGACGCAGACGACGTGCTTTCCGCCGAAGCCGACGACCATTTCCACGACGAATGCGGCGTGTTCGGCATTTTCGGCCGGCAGGACGCCGCAGCCATCGTAACGCTCGGTCTGCATGCGTTGCAGCATCGAGGCCAGGAAGCGGCCGGCATCGTTTCCTATGACGGCACCCAATTCCATGTCGAACGCCATGTCGGCCTGATCGGCGACACCTTTACTAAGCAGCGTGTCATCGACAGCCTGCAGGGCAACCGTGCCATCGGCCACACACGCTATGCCACCACCGGCGGCGCCGGTCTGCGCAATATCCAGCCTTTCTTCGCCGAACTTGCCGATGGCGGCTTTGCCGTCGCCCATAACGGCAATCTCACCAACGCCATGACCGTTCAGCGCGCCCTGCAGAAGCAAGGCGCCATCTTCTCTTCCACCTCCGACACCGAAACGCTCCTGCACCTGGTTGCCACCAGCAAAGAGCGCGACCTGAATTCGCGCTTCATCGATGCGGTGCGCCAAGTCGAAGGCGCCTTCTCGCTGGTGGCGATGACGTCCAAGAAGATGATCGGGTGCCGCGACCCGCTCGGCATCCGCCCGCTGGTGCTCGGCGATCTCGACGGCGCCTGGATTCTCGCCTCCGAGACCTGCGCGCTCGATATTATCGGTGCGCGTTTCGTGCGCGACCTGAAGCCCGGCGAAATGGTCGTCGTCACCAGCAAGGGCATCGAAAGCCTGTTCCCGTTCGAGCCGCAGAAGACCCGCTTCTGCATCTTCGAATATGTCTATTTCGCGCGGCCGGATTCGTCGGTCGAAGGCCGCAACGTCTATGAAGTGCGCAAGCGCATCGGCGCCGAGCTGGCGCAGGAAAGTCCGGTCGAGGCCGACATCGTCGTGCCGGTGCCGGATTCGGGCACGCCGGCGGCGATCGGCTTTTCGCAGGCCGCGGGCATTCCGTTCGAGCTCGGCATCATCCGCAATCACTATGTTGGCCGCACCTTCATCCAGCCCGGCGATTCGATCCGCCACATGGGTGTCAAGCTCAAGCACAACGCCAACCGCCGCATGATCGAAGGCAAGCGCGTGGTGCTGGTGGACGATTCGATCGTGCGCGGCACCACCAGCCAGAAGATCGTCCAGATGGTGCGCGATGCCGGCGCCAAGGAAGTGCATATGCGCATCGCTTCGCCGCCGACGCGCGCCTCCTGCTTTTACGGCGTCGACACACCGGAAAAGTCGAAGCTGCTGGCGTCGCGCATGTCGGTGGAGGAGATGGCCGAGTTCATCCGCGTCGATTCGCTCGGCTTCCTGTCGATCGACGGGCTCTACCGCGCCGTCGGCGAGGCCGGCCGCGACAACGAGCAGCCGCAATTCTGCGACGCCTGCTTCACCGGCCAGTATCCGACCCGGCTTGCCGACTTCGAAGGCTCCGACAATGTGCGCACGCTGTCGCTGTTAGCGGCCGGCGGGTCTTAGCAGACGCTGCTTCAATGCTGAAGCTGTTCTGGCTGGATTTTGAAGCAGGACGCCGCCACGGTTTTCCGATGGGCGTCGGCATCACCGCAGAAGACGAAACGGATGCGGTAGATCTCGCCAAAACACGGTTGTTTGCCAGCGGAAAATTTCCAACCGCCTACAGGATCGAGATCATCCCCGATCTGGACACCCTGGACCAGAACCATGTCAGGCCGAATATCGGCCATTACCTGCGTCGGGGAATCTGGTTTCCGACCGGTTATGATAGTAGCTGGTCTCCGTAACCTTTGATCTTCAGAGTGACCTCATGATTTCTGCCCTTGACCTCTCCGGCCGCGTCGCGGTCGTCACCGGCGCCTCGCGCGGTATCGGCTATTTCATCGCCAGGGAGCTTGCCGCGGCCGGTGCGCATGTGATTGCGGTTGCTCGCACCGTCGGCGGGTTGGAAGAACTCGACGACCAGATCAAGGCAGGTGGCGGACAGGCGACGCTGGTACCGCTCGATCTTGCCGACATGGCGGGGATCGACCGGCTGGGCGGCGCCATCCACGAGCGCTGGGGCAAGCTCGACATACTGGTCGCCAACGCCGCTGTGCTCGGCGTCATCGCCCCGATCGGCCATGTCGAGGCCAAGACCTTCGAGAAGGTGATGACCATCAACGTCACCGCAACATGGCGGCTGATCCGCTCGGTCGACCCGCTGCTCAGGCTTTCCGATGCCGGCCGTGCTATCGTGCTGAGCTCCAGCCTTGCCCACTCCGCACGCGCCTTCTGGGCGCCTTATGCGGCGTCGAAGGCGGCGGTCGAGGCCATGACGCGTTCATGGGCGCATGAGACCGAAAACCTGCCGCTCAGGGTCAATGCCGCCGATCCCGGGGCAACGCGCACCGCGATGCGGGCGCAGGCCGTACCCGGCGAGGATCCTGAAACACTGCCGCACCCTTCGGAGATCGCCAAGCGTATCGTGCCGCTGGCCAGCCCTACGCTCAAGGAGACCGGGCTGATCTTCCAGGCCAAGCACAATCGCTTTGTCGCCTACCGGCAGCCGGAGTAGCCACATATCGCATTTTGCCGGAAGAATTGCGCCGGCACCAACGTTGTTCGGGTGCCACAATTCGAGAAACGGAGGACCATATGCGGAGGCTGCTTCTCTTGACTGCCGCCGCGCTGCTTGCAGTAATCGGCGCCGCGTCGTCGCAGACAGACGGCACTCGACGAAAAGGGCCAAATGGTCAACGGCCGCGGCGACACGCCCAACCGGCACGACGTGTTGACCGGCTCCAAGCCGGATGGCACGAAAATAGCCGACCAGACCTGCGGCGACTGGACGCTGAGCGGAGCAGAAGGTGTGGCGATGATGGGTCATCACGATCGTACCGGCCTCGATGATTCGGCAGCCGCCAAATCGTGGAATTCCTCGCATGCGTCACGCGGTGGCTGCAGCCAGGAAGCGCTGAAGGGCACCGGCGGCGACGGCCTGTTCTATTGTTTTGCGGTGAACTGAACCAAAACGACCCGCCATCACGTGGCTGTGATGCCGTGGCTTAACGCCGCGCTTTGGCCCAGCTTTCGCCGCTGGGCCGGAGTTGCTAGGATCGTGCGACTCCCAAAACAAGCAGAGCGAGGAAATACTCATGGCGACACCGAGCGTAGCGTTAGTCTGGTATCTGGTGATCGCCGGCCCGCAAGGCGGCATGGTCGTGCTGCCCAGCACATTCGACACCCGCGAACAGTGCGCCTTCGCCATAACCGAATACCAGAAGCAACCGACGCCGGCCGGCTGGTCGGTGCAGTGCGTGCCGAGCGCCTCGCCCTTCGCCGACGAGGGCGACGCCGAGGAGCCGTCGGCGCAGTAGGACAGCGTGATCTCGCCCCTTGAGGGGGAGATGGCCGACAGGCCAGAGGGGGTTGGTCCCACCGGGCTCGGCCTGCTGCAGCGGTTGGCGTTCACGCGAGACAACCCCCTCTGTCGCCTTCGGCGACATCTCCCCCTCAAGGGGGGAAATCGTCAGCGTCGCGCGCTTACCGTCAGCTCCGGCTTCTGGCTGATGGTCTGGAACACGACGCAGTAGCGCTCGGTCAGCTTGAGCAGCGCATCGATGCGCTCCTGCGGCTCGTCGGTGTCGAGGCCAAATGTCAGCCGGATGGCGCGGAAGCCAACCGGCGCATCCTTTGCCACGCCAAGCGTGCCGCGAAAGTCTAGGTCGCCTTCGGCTTCCACCGTGGCGGCCCCAAGCTTGAATTCCAGCGCCGTCGCTACCGCCTTCAGCGTGACGCCGGCGCAAGCCACCAGTGCCTCCAGCAGCATGTCGCCGGAGCAGAGTTCGAGCCCGGTGCCGCCGGTCGCCGGATGCAGCCCGGCAATGGCGATCGCCCTGCCTGTCTCGACCTTGCAGGCGATCGATTGGTCGTCGATCGAGCCTTTGGCGCGGAGAGTAATCAGCGCGCGCGAGGCGTCGTCGCGATAGGCCACCTTCAGCGGCGTCTGCATGGCCTTCAATGCGATCGCGTCCATTTCGTTTTCTCTCCCACAGTTGCCTGGCTTCGCTGCCTAACGGCGATGCCGCCTGCCCAAACGCAAGTCGCCACTGGCGTAGCGCTTGGCAGGGTTTCGCCCGTATAGCCTGACGATACGGGGAGCATCCAACGCCTTCACACCGTCTCTCGCAACACATTCGTAAGGCCGCCGGACATATGGCCGATATCGCCATCGTGGAAACCCGCGAACGGGTTCTTGCCGGAATCCTGTTCACCGGGGCTGCCTACCTGCTGTTTTCGATGCAGGACGCCTCAAGCTGACACTATGGTGTCAGGAAGGGGCAGCGTAGGCTGGTGAGATGACGGGATCGCTGGACATGCCATGCACAGTGGAAAGCGCCCGCGAGCGTACCCTCGGCATCATCCTGGTCTCGGCATCGGCGGCCGTCTTCGGCCTCACCGGCGTGCTGACCAAATCGATCCATGCCGACCCGCTGACCATTACCTGCTGGCGCGGCTTCGTCGGCTCGATCCTGATCAGCCTCTATGTCCTATGGCGCCGCCAGCGCTCCGGCGGTCGCGACAGCTTGCGGCTCGGCTGGCGAGGCTGGCTGCTGGCGATCGAGGGCGCGCTCGGGAGCATCGCCTTTATCTCGGCGTTCAAGTTCACCTTTGTCGCCAATGTCGCGATCATCTATGCCACGGTCCCGTTCGTCACCGCGCTGCTGGCCCTCCTGTTGGTCCGCGAGCCGTTCCGGCTGCAGACGCTTGCCGCCGCTGCTGTGTCACTATGCGGTGTGGCAATCATGGTCTGGTCCGGCTTCGGCACCGGCCATTTGTTCGGCGACGGGCTGGCGCTGCTGATGACGATCGGCAGCGCGCTCTACATGATCATGGTGCGCGCCTTCCGCGACACGCCGGTGGTGTGGGCGGGTGCGGTGTCGGCATTCCTTCTGTTCGTGCTCGGCTGGTTCGTCGCCGATCCGCTGGCTGTCTCGGCCAGGGACGCTGTGCTTCTAGCCACCTTCGGCGCCTCATTCGCGCTGGCTTCGATCCTGTGGACGGAGGGCACCCGGCTTATTCCGGCGGCCGAGTCCGGATTGCTGGGTTCAGCTGAAGTGCCATTCGCGATCCTGTTTGCCTTCCTGTTCCTGGCGGAGATCCCGCCGGCAGCCAGCATGGTCGGTGGCGCCATCGTGCTTTGCGCGGTGTTCGCTCACGCCGGCCGCGACTGGCTGATGGCCAGGCAGCGCGCAGCGGATGCATGACCAATCCTCGCCGCGTCCGAGCGCGAGTTGGTGGTCCGATCACGAGAAATCCGGTCCTGAAAATTAATTTGAAAAGTCATGGAACCATCATAGGGCTCAGGCATTATGGCTGCGACGGGCCACCCCAAGTCCCCCCAAACCCCTCGGCCCGTCCTACTTAGAAGCCGACCGCAAGGTCGGCTTTTTCTTTGCTGGCTCAATTGGCCAAGGCCAGGTTGCCGCTGAACAACGCTGCCAGATCCTGCGCCGGCCGGTCGGCATCCTCACGCAAGCGGACGGCGAATTCGGCGACCGGCACCGGCGGCAGATCAAGATCGCGCGGCGCCTCGACGATGCCGGAATGCGCGAAGCGCGCCGTCCTCAACGTCAAGGCGATGCCGGCGTGCACCGCCGTGCGCAGGCCGGCGAGGCTGGCACTGCCGGCAGCAATGCGGTAGCGACGGCCGGCCGCATCGAGTGCACTGGTCGCCGCTTCGCGAAACCCGCAATGGGGATCGAGCAGCGCCAAGGGCAGTTCGTCGTGGCGGGTGGCCAACCCGTTCTGTGAGCAAAGCCAGATCATTGGTTCCTTGAGCACACCGACTTCGTCCCGTGTCGGCACCTGCCGCATGGCAATGGCCAGATCAAGGGTGCCGGCCTGCAAAGCCTGCGCCAGTTCGGCGGAACGGCCGACGCGCAGTTCGATCCTGACGCGCGGATGGCTGACAGCAAAAGCCCTGAGAAGCTGCGGCAAGCCGCTGTCGGCGAAATCCTGCGTGGTGCCGATGGCGACGCGCCCGTCGGCGTGCGCGCCTTTGAGGGCCAGCCACGCCTCGCGGTGCGCGGCAAGGATGCGACGCGCGTGAACGATCAGATCCTCGCCTGCCGACGTCAGGCCGCGCCCTCGCCCCTGCGGCACCAGCAGCGGTTCGCCGACAACATCCTCCAGCCGCTGCATCTGCGCGGTCACTGCGGACGGCGAGCGACCGACGATCGACGCGGCCCGCGCCAGGGAACCGCCGTCGACGAAAGCGAGGAAAGTCTTGAGGAGGTCGGGATCGAACATCTGCATAATTCGACACTATCAAAGTGTTTATCAAAAACAATTCGATTTTTTTGATCAAAGGACGATGGCATGATTTTCTCGACGGCGAAGAGGCGCCGCTTGAAACCGAGGAGAAGAAATATGCCGATCATCAATGTCAGCGTTACCGGCAAGCCCGATGCCGCTTTGTCCGCCGCCATTGCCAAGGAAGTGACCGAACTGACGGCCACGCATCTGCGCAAGGACGCGACGATCACAGCTGTTGCCATTTCCTATCACGACCCCGAGCACTGGTTCGCCGGCGGCAAGTCGCTGGCCGAGCATGGCACCAACACGGCCTGGCTCGACATCAAGGTTGTCGACGGCACCAACACCAAGCTCGAACTGGAGGCGTATCTGCAGGCAATTTTCGCGGCATTCGGCCGGCTGCTGGGTAAGGTGCATGAGGAAAGCTACGCCCTCGTGCATGAAGTGCCTGCAGCCGCCTATGGCTTTGGCGGCAAGACGCAGGAATTCCGGTTCATCAGCGGAAGGATGAAAGCGGCGTAGCTGCGATAGGCAGCCGAGCCGAATCAAACATAGAAGAGAAGGAAAAATGGAGCCGCATTGACGTTGATCCAACTTCGGCTAGGTTCTCACCCGAAGCGGCCACTGAAGAGCCGTGACGTGAGATCGTTGGGAGATGCGGCGATGATCCTGACACTGGCGCTGCTTGTGGGTCTTGTCGCGGCCTGGCTGCTGATCGGCGTGGTGGAGAAGTTCCGCCTCGGCCTGCGTTTGAGCCAGGCGCTGCTCTACGTGCCGTTCAAGCTCGCCTACCGGATCAGCGACGAGCGCATCAAGATTGCGCGCAGGTCGGTGGCCCCGGTCATCTATGTCATCTGGCATCAGTCACGCATCGAGCCGGCGCTGATGCTGTCGCTGCTGCCGGAGGACACGCTGCACATCCTCGACCAGGCTTCGGCCAGATCGCCGTGGCTGGAGCCGTGGCGCGAGCTCGGCCGCACCATCGCCTTCAACGCCGAGCATGTCTTCGTCAGCCGCAGATTGGTGCGGGTGCTGAAGGGCAAGGGCCGGCTCGCCGTTTACCTGCCGGATGCGGTCGAGCCAGACGTCAAGTCGTTTCGGTTGTTTCGCGCCATCACCCGTATCGCCATGCAGGCCGACGCCCGTATCGTGCCGGTCTTCGTTGCCGGCGCACGCAGCCTGCCGGCCTCGCTGACGCCGGCGGACAAGGCGCCGCGCCATTGGTTTCCGCAGCTGTCGATCAGCGCGCTGGAGCCGATGACCATCGCCGAGCTGGTGGCGCGGAACCCAGATCAGGCCTCCAACACCAATGCGCTGTTTGATCGCTTCGCCGAGGCCAGGCTTTTCGGCAGTGATCTCGACCGAGGGCTGTTCCTCGCCATGCGCGATGCGGCCGACCGTGTTGGCGCTTCGCACCCAATAATCGAGGACGTCATTGGCGGTGCCCTGAGCTACCGGAAAGTGTTCATCGGCGCCAGGGTTTTGGGCCGACGGTTCGAGGCAATAACAGCGCCGGGCGAAGCGGTTGGGCTGCTCCTGCCCAACGCCAATGGCGTCGTGCTGTCGTTCGTCGGACTTCTGTCGGCTGCGCGGGTGGCAGCAATGATCAACTATACCGCCGGCCCGGCCAGCGTCACCGCCGCCATCCGCACGGCGATGATCCGCACCGTGGTCTCCTCACGCGCCTTTGTCGAAAAGGCCAACCTCGCCGACATCGTCGAGGCGGTGGAAAAGGGCGGGGCGAAACTGCTGTGGCTGGAGGATGTCCGCGCAAGCGTGACCGTGCTGGACAAGGCCGCAGCCGGCTTGCTGTGGCGCTGGCCGTTGCAGCGCCAGGATGCGGCCAAGCCGGCAGTGATCCTGTTCACCTCCGGCTCGGAAGGCACGCCCAAGGCCGTGGTGCTGTCGCACCGGAATCTTCTTGCCAATGCGATGCAGGCGGAAGCCCGCATCACCATCTCGCCGGCCGATATCCTGCTCAACGTGCTGCCGGTGTTCCACTCGTTCGGGCTGACCGGCGGCACCATCCTGCCGCTGGTCACCGGAGTAAAGCTGTTCCTCTACCCGTCACCGCTCCACTACAAACTTATTCCGGAGGTGGCGCGCAAGGTCCGGCCGACGGTGATGTTCGGCACTGACACGTTCCTCGCCAACTATGCCCGCACCGCCAAGGACGGCGATTTTTCCAGCCTGCGCTTCGTCGTGGCCGGTGCCGAGGCGGTGAAGCCGGAGACGCGCCGGGTTTACCGCGAGCGCTTCCAGGCCGAGATCATCGAAGGTTTTGGCTTGACCGAGGCCGCACCAGTGGTTGCCGTCAACACCGCCATCCACGGCCGCGACGGAACGGTCGGGCGGCTGCTGCCGGCCATGCGCATGAAACTCGAACCGGTTGAAGGCATCAGCGACGCCGGCCGGCTGTGGCTCGACGGGCCGAACCTGATGATGGGCTACATGACCAGCAATCGGCCTGGCGAGCTGCAGCCGCTCGAAGGCTGGCACGACACCGGCGATATCGTTTCGGTCGATCGCGAAGGCTTCATCACCATTCGCGGCCGCGCCAAGCGCTTCGCCAAGATAGCCGGCGAGATGGTATCGCTTGGTGCGGTCGAGATGCTGGTGCAGTCGCTGTGGCCGGAAGAGCATCACGCCGTGGTAGCGGTGCCGGACAAGCGGCGCGGCGAGCGCCTCGTTCTGGTCACCACCGCCGACAATGCCGATCCCCACGAATTGCGCGAATTCGGCAAAAAAGCCGGCGCGGCCGAACTGATGGTGCCGAACGACATCGTCAAGGTCGAGGAGATCCCTGTACTGGGCTCCGGCAAGACCGACTATGTCTCGACTAGAAAGCTGGCACTCGAGAGGCTGGGACTGAGCGCAGCCGCCTGAGGTTTGCTGTCGAGAACTCTAAAGCGCGTCGCGTTCGACCGGCCTTGTGCCACGCGCTTTAGATTCTTGCTTTTATGCATGCCGTTATCGCAAAACCGCTGCACACTTTTGCGCGAATGCATTAGAAGACCACCACCGACAACAGCAGAATGGCACCGACGGCCATCATCAGCAGGCCCGGCCAGTTCTGCGACAGGCCGAGAAAACGGAGCCCGCGCCGCCGCGGCTCCAGGGTCGGACCTGGTGTTGCGAGATTAGGCGTCGGACTGTCCGGCGCGGTGGAGACAGCGGCCGGTTCACTAAGCCGCCCGCGCATGATGGCTGCTACCGCCATATAGACGAGGCCGGCGACAGTCAGTAACGCGCCGATGAGGATGACAGCCATTTCTCCTCGTTTCCGATGGTTCTGCGCCCGATGCGGCAGCTTGCGCGACGTAGATGACGTACCACGAGCAGCCGCTCAGACGGACCTACCAAACACAAACGGTCTAGCCGCCCAGCAAGTTCCGAAACCGGTGTTTTTGAGGTGCATTCCACAGCGCCGCGCGCTGTGAGAGCCGGTCCTGAGTCTAAACGGACGACCCTTTTCGGAATCATGCACTGCCAGGCGCAACGCGAACTGGCACCAAATCTGTCAGCCAATATCCGAGGACGGCACCTTCTCGCCTTCGCGCTTGGCGCGTCTCGAATAGGCGCGCACGCTGAACGGCAAGAAGACCAGATAGCCCGCAACCGAGGCCGTCAGCGTATACCAGGGATAGGTCATCAAAAGCAGGACGTAGAGGACGACTGCGAGGATGATCGGCAGCACCCTGTCGCCCGGTATCCTGACGCTCTTGCCGGAATAGACGGGCAGTCTGCTGACCAGCAGGAACGCCACCAATATTGTAAAGCCGGTGGCAATGAAGGCTGCCAGGCGGCTGGGTTCAAGCCCAAGCCTGAGGAAGAACAGATAGAGCGGCAGCATCACCAGCACCGCACCCGCCGGCGCCGGCACGCCGACGAAATATTCGGTCTGCCACTGCGGACGGTCGAGCTCTTCGTCGAGCACGTTGAAACGGGCAAGCCTCATCCCACAGGCGATGGTGAACAGCAGCGCGGCGATCCAGCCCGGCGAACCTGCCCTGTCGAGCAGAAAGGCATAGAGCACCAGCGCCGGTGCCACGCCGAAATTGACGATATCGGCCAGCGAATCCATCTGGGCGCCGAATTTGGAAGTCGCCTTCAGCATTCGCGCCAGACGGCCGTCGATACCATCGAGGAAGGCCGCGAGCAGCACCATCACCACCGCTGGCTCGAAGCGGCCCTCGAAGCCGAAGCGAATACCGGACAGGCCGGCGCAGATGGCGAGCACCGTGACCAGATTGGGCAGCACCATGCGCATCGGGATTTCGCGAATGCGCGGGCCACCGCCGCCATGCGCCTCGAATTTCTTGAACGGCGGGGCCACCGGTCAGGAGATCCGCACGAGCGGCGTTGCGGCAACGCCGCCGAATTCCGCCAGCACCGTCTCACCGCCAACTGCGGTCTGGCCGACGGCGACACGCGGCGTCGCGGTCGAGGGCAGGAATACATCGACGCGCGAGCCAAAGCGGATCAGCCCGAAGCGCTCGCCGGTGCCGATGGCGCCGCCGGGCTCGGCCCAGCAGACGATGCGCCGCGCCACCAGGCCGGCAATCTGTACCGCAGCGACCGTTCCATTGGGGCTTTCGATGACCAGCCCGTTGCGCTCGTTCTCGGTGCTTGCCTTGTCGAGTTCGGCGTTGAGGAATTTTCCTGGCCGATGCTCGATCCTGGAAATGCGGCCGCGCACCGGGGAGCGGTTCACGTGGCAGGAAAAGACGTTCATGAACACCGAGATGCGGGTCATTTCACCGCCGCCGAGGCCAAGCTCGCGCGGCGGCACGGCCGGGCCAACCGCCGAGACGATGCCGTCGGCCGGGCTGACAACCAGCCGGTCATCGATCGGCGTGACACGCTCGGGATCGCGGAAGAAATAGGCGCACCAGGCCGTCAGGATGAGACCGATCCAGAACAGGGTCGAGGAGAAGTAGCCAAGAAAGAGCGTCGCCGCGCCGAACGCAGCGATAAAGGGATAACCCTCGCGATGGATCGGAACGAACGCATTCTTGATCGTGTCAACGAGGCTCATGGGATGAGGGCAACCTTGGTTCCAAGTCCGGCCTCAATAGCGGAAACACCCCGCGGTCGCAACGCGACAATGAGAGCGCTCGGGGGGTGGCGGTCGCCGCCGTTTCAGGATGCCGTTAGCAGCATCCGGACTGCCGAAGCGATCAACCGGAAATGTTCATTGCGATTGTCGGAACGCAGCACTCTCGCCCGTCCTTGGCAAGACAGCGCCTCTCATCGGCATTTCGGCCATGACGATTTGCGCAAACCCGGAGGTTCTCGGCCGATGCAGAAATCAGCAGCTAGGCAAGTGCAAGTGGTGATGAACGGCTTGGCCTTCGGCGAGTCACCGCGCTGGCACGATGGCCGGCTGTGGTTCTGCAACTGGGGCACAGGCCAGATCATCGCCGTTGACGCTCTGGGCAACAGCGAGATCGCGCTCACCGTGCCGGCCACCCTGCCCTATTCCATTGACTGGCTTCCGGACGGGCGGCTGCTTGTCGTCTCCGGCTGCGAAGGGGTGGTCCTCAGGCAGGAGGCAGACGGGAGGCTGGTCACCCATGCCGATCTGAGACACCTCTCGAAGAGCCCGTGGAACGAGATCGTGGTCGATGGGCGCGGCAACATATACGTCAATGGCGGTGGGCCTGCTCCGGGTCCCGGCCAGCATTTCGGCCCCGGCACCATCGTGCTGGTCGCACCTGATGGCTCGGTTCAGCAGGTGGCTGATAACCTCGCCTTCGCCAATGGCATGGCGGTGACGCCTGACAACAAGACGCTGGTCGTTGCCGAGTCCCACGCCAACCGGCTGACCGCCTTCGACATCGCTGCCGATGGCGGCCTTTCCAACCGCAGGGTCTGGGCCAATCTCGGCAACGGTTTTCCCGATGGCATCTGCCTAGATGCCGAAGGTGCGGCGTGGTACGCCGACGTTCCCAACCGGCATTGCGTGCGGGTGCGCGAGGGCGGCGCGATGCTCGAAAGTGTCGATGTCGACCGCGGCTGCTTTGCCTGCATGCTCGGCGGCAGCGAGGGAAAAACGCTGTTCATCGTCGCAGCCGAATGGCGCGGCTTCGAACATATGATCAGCGATGCCCGTACCGGCCAAGTGCTCAGCGTCGACGCTACCGCGCCGGGCGCCGGCTGGCCGTAGAGAGCTTACATCCCGGGAATCCGCTGATAGTTGGCAATATCGGCCTTGACGCCAAGTCGCGCGATGGTCTCCTGAGGCTTGAAGCCGCTGCGCTCATGCGCGGCCTTGATGATCGGCACGACCTTGTCGACGGCGGCCTGCCCTTCCCATTCGACAATGGTCACGAGGTTGAACTCGCCCGGCCCCGAGAATTGCTCAAGCAGGAAATCCTGGACGAACCCTTGCTGCTGGCGCAGCAATTCATGCGTAATCCGGACCTTGGCAAGAATCTCCTCGCGGGCGTTGGCCGGAACGACAAACTTGTCCACCCGGAATACACTGCCGCCACTAACTGCCTGATTTATCCCATTCATATCGATTGTCTCCGTTTTTGAACGACGCATCTTGCTGCGATCCAAAACGGCCTACGATCTCAACTTAAGTTGAGGTCAAGCACGAATTTTCAGCTCACCTCCGAGGTGCGGCGGCGGACGACGACGCCGAACTCGTCGCTTTCGCGGGCAATGCGCAGCCGCTCCTCGGCCTCGCTTGCCTCGCGCTGGCGGTCCCACATCGATGCATAAAGGCCGCGCTTGGCTATCAAGGCGACATGGGTGCCGCGCTCGGCGATCTGGCCATCCTGCAGGACGATGATCTCGTCGGCCGAAATCACTGTGGACAGCCGATGGGCGATGACGAGGGTGGTGCGGCCCTGGCTGACCAGGTCGAGTGCCGCCTGGATCTCCTGCTCGGTGTGGCTGTCCAGCGCCGAGGTCGCCTCGTCGAGCATCAGGATCGGCGGTGCCTTCAAAATGGTGCGGGCAATCGCCACCCGCTGCTTCTCGCCGCCGGACAGTTTTAATCCGCGCTCGCCGACCATTGAGCGATAGCCGTCGGGCAGCCGCTCGATGAACGGTCCGATCTGGGCCAGTTCTGCCGCCTTGCGCACATCCTCCTCGCTGGCGCCGACGCGGCCGTAGCGGATGTTGTAGGCGATGGTGTCGTTGAACAGCACCGTGTCCTGCGGCACCATGCCGATGGCGGCGCGCAAGCTCTCCTGCGTCACGTCGCGAATGTCCTGGCCGTCGATCAGAATCTTGCCGCGCTGGATGTCGTAGAAGCGAAACAAAAGCCGCGAAATGGTCGACTTGCCGGCTCCGGAGGGGCCGACGATGGCCACCGTCTTGCCGGCTGGCACCTCGAAGCTGATGCCCTTCAGGATCTTGCGGTTGGGGTCGTAGGAAAAATGTACGTCGCGGAACTCGACCCTGCCGGCATCGACGACCAGCGGCTTGGCGCCCGGCCGATCGACGATCTCACGCTTGACGTCGAGCAGATCGAACATGTTTTCGATGTCGGTCAGGCCCTGGCGAATTTCGCGGTAGATCATGCCGATGAAATTCAGCGGCACCGAAAGCTGCATGAGCATGGCGTTGACGAAGACGAAATCGCCGACGCTCTGTGTGCCCGCCTTCACCTCGAGCGCCGACATCACCATGACGACGGTCATGCCGATACCGAAGATCACACCTTGGCCGAAGTTCAGCCAGCCAAGCGAGGTCCAGGTCCTGGTCGCCGCCAACTCGTAGCGCGCCGTGGACCGGTCGAACCGCTCGGCCTCCATGGTTTCGTTATTGAAATATTTGACTGTTTCGTAGTTGAGTAGCGAGTCGATCGCCTTCGTGCTGGCTTCATTGTCGCTTTCGTTCATCTCACGGCGGATCGAAATACGCCAATCGCTCGCCCTGACGGTGAACCAGACATAGAGCCAGACCGTGACCGCGATCACCAAGACGTATAGCCAGCCATAGGTGACGGCGAAGATGCCGGCGGTGAGCGCGAATTCGACGATTGTCGGCGCCGTCGCCAGCATGGTGAAGCGGACGATCGTCTCGATGCCCTTGGTGCCGCGCTCAATGACGCGCGACAGTCCGCCGGTGCGCCGTTCGAGGTGGAAGCGCAGCGACAGTTCGTGCATGTGCACGAAGGTGCGGAAGGCGAGCCGGCGCACCGCATGCTGGCCGACCCGTGCAAACAGGGCATCGCGTAACTGGTTGAAGCCGAGTTGCACCAGCCGCACGGCATTGTAGGCGACGACCAGCATGACCGGCGCCAGCAGCAGGGCCGGCAGCGGCGGCGGCGATTTGCTATCGCCGGCCAGTGCGTCGGTCGCCCATTTGAAGAAATAGGGTCCGGCCACCAGGGTCAGCTTGGCGACAACCAGCAGTACGGTGGCCCATACCACTCGGGCCCTCAGGTCGGCGCGGTCGGCCGGCCACATATAGGGCCAGAGATTGCGCAACGTTCTGAAGGTCGAGCCGGAATCTGCGGAAACGGTTTTCTCGGCCATTCTTGTTTACCTTTATGATTTCAGCGGCCGGAGCAGCAGGAATCGACCAGCGCGGCCAGCGATGCCGAAACATCGGCGAGCGCGGCGCGGTCGAGCTCATAGCGCGAGCGCTGGCGGTCAGGCTCGAAGCGGATCAGCCCGGCCTCGACCAGGATCTTCAAATGCTGGGAAACGGTGGACTGCGCCAGGTCGAGATGTTCGACGACCTCGCGACAGCAGCAGGAACGGCTTGCGGAAAGGTGTTTGAGAATTTCGATCCGCGCTGGATGCGAAAGGGCCGCGAGCCGGACAGCGACAGCGCGGCTATCCGGCATGCAGTTGGCCGGCGTGCAGTTGGCCGGCGCGCGTTCATCTGCCGCGCGGCTTCGGTCCGTTACGAGGGGGGATTCGGTCATCGTCCATCGGCGATAAACGATGACTGGCCCTGCCGCAAGCTATCCTGATGGGCAGAACGGCTATTCGGCCTTGACTGGCGCCGTCGTCATCTGGTCGCCCATTGCCTTGAGATCGGCGGGCTCGCCTTCCTTCGATTTCTCCGGCACCTTGAACACCTGCCCCGGCCAGATTCGGTTCGGATTGCTGATCTGGTCCTGGTTGGCGAGATAGATGGTCGAGTAGCGCATGCCCTGGCCATAGACCCGCCGCGAAATCCGCCACAGCGTGTCATGGCGGCGGATGATGACTGCGCCATCGGCATGTTCGAGCTTTGGCGCCACGGTCTCGGGCGTTTCGCCCGGAGGCGTTGCGACAGCCGTTTCGGCCGGGGCCTCGGTTGCAGGAGTGGGGGCAGTTGCGGGCGTTTCGGTGGCCGTTGCCGGTGCGCCTTCGGTCGCCGGAGCATTCGGCTCGGCTGGTTTTATCCCGGCAGGCTTCTGCTCGGCCGGCGCCACGGCCGCAACCGCCTCACCAGGCTCGCGCTCGAACGGCACAGCCGCACGGGCAACCACCGTCACGCCGTCGGCATCGAGCGCATCGACGTGGATGGTGTAGGTGCCGACCGGGATGTCGCGTGTCGCTTCGACCAGGAAGTGGCGGTCGGGCGAGGTCTTCGCGTCACCGAGCAGGATATCGTTGGCATACGCACGCACCTTGCGGCCGGGATCGGCGACGCCGGCAACGAAAATCTTGTTGCCGTCGATTTCGACAGCTTCGACGACGATCTTCGGCTCCACCGCGGGAGTGGCGGGCGCTGCCGTAGCCGGCGCGGCTTCAACAGCGGCCGGCGCGGCAGGAGCAGACGCTGCTGGAACATCAGCCGCCGGGGCGGCTGGCGCCGGCGCTGCGGCAGCCGGCAATTCGGTGCCCGTGGCGGGTGGCTGAACGGCCGCCTGTTCGCCGACAGACGGCGAGGCGTCAGATTTCGCCTGAGGGGCCGGAACAGTGAGCAGTTCGGACGGCTTGCCCGGCTCCTCGACCATTGCCAGCACCTGGCCGGTGGAATTCTGGGGGATCGAAACGACGGCGGTCTGCGCCGAGGCGGTCACGACATTGCCAGCTGTAGAGCGCAGCGTGATCGTATAGTCGCCGGGCTTCAGCGGATCGTCGAGAACAATGGCAAAGGCGCCGTCAGGGCCGGCGACCGTCGAGCCGAGCACAGCCGAACCGTTGAGAATCTCGACCTTGGCGTTGGGCGCCGCATTGCCGGCGACGACGATCGAGCCGTTGCTTTCGACGCGCACGATGTCGAAGGTCGGCACGATTGCACCTGCTGTGGCCGGCGCGGCGGGCGCTGCCGCATCGGTGGACGCGGCAGACGCAGGCGGCACCCGGCCCTCGGTCGCCGGAGCGGCCGGTTTCGAAGCCGGCGGCGTCAGCGCCGCGACCTCCGCAGGCCGGGTAGAATTGAGATACGGGTCGAGTGCGCCCGATACATAGGCGGTTCCCGCTGCTGCGACAGAGCCGCCAGCCGCGAACAAAAACGCCTTCAATGGATTAATTGCCATGTTTCCCTGCCCCTTAGCCACCTAATTTCGGTCTAGCCTGTTTTGCCAAAGCCGACAAGAAAAAGCCCGCCCCGGGGCTTGACCATGCCTATAGTCCCTATCACCAATCATAACATGAACACGATTCGATCTGTCTGCGTCTATTGCGGCTCGTCCCCGGGCCGAGATGAGACCTATATCAAGGCCGGACACCTGCTTGGCCGCTCGATCGCCAAGTCCGGCCTGCGTCTGATTTATGGCGGCGGCACTAAAGGGATCATGGGTGCCGTCGCTGAAGGGGCATTAAAGGCCGGTGGCAAGGTAACCGGCATAATTCCGCGTTTTCTGATCAACCGGGAGGCGACCGAAACCGCGCTTAACCGGCTCGACGAGCTCGTCATCACCGACAACATGCACCAGCGCAAGCACAGGATGTTTGAGAAATCCGACGCCTTTGTGGCGTTGCCCGGCGGCATCGGCACCGTCGAAGAGATCGTCGAGATCATGACTTGGGCACAGCTCGGCCATCACCGCAAGCCGATCGTCTTCGGCAACGTCGGCGGGTTCTGGGATCCGATGCTGGCGTTGCTCGACCACATGGCAACGGAGGGCTTCATCCACACGGCGCAACGGGTCAAGCCGCTGGTGGTCGAGGATCCGGAAGCAATCGTCGCCGCTATCATGGTGGCGGGATCCTCCGTCGATGCACCGACGGAGGGCGTGCAGTCGGTGATTGATAAGATGTAGAGTGAATGGTGAATGGTGAATGGTGAATGGTGAATGGTGAATGGTGAAGTAGAAGACTTTCCAAACCGGCGCCTGTCTATTCACTATTCACTATTCACTCCTTGCCTACTGCCTTCCTCAAGTCTCCGATGACCGCACGCTTGTCCTGACGCCGCCAGGCGAGATGGATCGAGACGGTGCGTCCAAACCACGGCAGATCGCGAAACACGGTCTGAGGCGGCGCGGCACTCCGCAGGCTGGCCTGCACCGTCGCCAGCCCAAGCCCGGCGCTGACCAGGCCCAACGACGTCAACGGATCGGTCGTCTCATAGGCAATGTCGGGCAGGAAGCCCGCCTTCGCGCAGGCGGCGAGAAATTGGCTGCGGTTGGTGTCGTCAGGCTGGCGCACCACCGTGATCCAGGTGCGTCCGTCCAGTTGCTGCGGCAGTATCTCCGCGATTTCTGCCAATGGATCGCCTTCCGGCATCGCCAGAACCAGCGGCTCGCGCATAATGAGCATGGCGGCGATGTCGGGATCGTCGGCAGGAGGAGGCGTGTAGACGAGGCCCAGATCGAGCGATCGTTCGCGCAGCGCTTCGATCTGGGCGGCGGAACGCTGACCCTTCAGTTGAAGATGAAATTCGGGCCGGTCGCGGCGAAACTGGCGCAGCATCCGAGCGACAAGCCCGGCATGGACCGCACCTTCCACATAACCGATGGCGAGACGGCCGACCGTACCGCTGGCGAGATTGCGGCCGAGTTCCTCGAGCCGTCTTGCATGGGCCAGCAGCGCACGCGCCTCGGCAAGAAAAGCGCGGCCCTCGGCATTGAGATGAACACGCTGCCTCGCCCTCTCGAACAGTGCGACGCCCAGCTGCTCCTCCAGCTGAATGATCTGACGGCTGAGCGGCGACTGCGAGATGTGCAGCAATTCGGCGGCACGCCCGACGTTGCCGGTTTCGGCCACCGTGATGAAATAGCGGAGCTGGCGCAGGTCGAACATTGTTGCTTCGATGCTCAAGTCCCGTGAGGTCTCAAATTTAGCCTAATCAGTCTTGGACTGTCTGGCCAGCAGAAGCGAATATTTCCGCCATTCCAACGGCCAACATCAGGAGATTCCGATGCAGTTCTTTGCCCTTCTAGCGCGCAACACCGAAAAGTTCACCGACGCCGATTTCGCGCCGCTGCTGCTTGGCGAGGCCGAGCAGCGCCGCACGCTCTATGCCGAAGGCGCCGTGCGTCAGGTGTGGAATCGGGGCGACATTCCCGGCAGCGGCATGATGTTCGAAGCCGGCAGCGATGCCGACGTGCGCCACCATCTTGCAACTTTGCCGCTGGTCAAGGCCGGCATGATGGCTATTGCCGCCATCGTGCCGCTGCAGCCATATCCCGGCTTCGGGCCGAAGCGCTGAGCGCTCGTGAAAGACGCGGCTGCCGGCATTAAGACCGGCCAGCCGCCTTTCTTCGTTACGCGGCTCGAGCTGATGCGGAAACGGTCTTGCGCGCCGAAGAAAACATCGACCAGGAGTACATCGCCAGTGCCGCCCAGATCAGCCCGAAGGCTATGGCCTGAACACTGCCGAAGGGTTCGCCGAAAATCAGCACCGCGATCAAAAAGACGATCGTCGGCGCGATATATTGCATGATGCCGATGGTGGAGAGGCGCAGCAGCCTGGCTCCGAACGCAAACAACAGCAGCGGCACGGCGGTGACCGGACCGCAGCCGATCAGCAAGGCGGTGTCGTTCAGCGAGCTGGAGACGAAATGATCCTGTCCTGTGGCGATCAGGAAGATGATGTAGCCGAGTGCCGGCACCGACAGCAGCAGCACTTCAAGCAGGAAGCCCTGGCTCGGGCCGATTGGCAGCGTCTTGCGGAAGAAGCCATAGGCGGCAAAGGAAAAGGCTAGCACCAGCGACACCCAGGGCAGTTTGCCGGCGTCGATGGTCAGCACCGCGACCGCGATTGCCGCCAGCACCACCGCCGCGATCTGCAGGCGGTCGAGCCGCTCGCCGAGGAGCAGCGCGCCGACAACGACGCTGACCAGCGGGTTGATGTAGTAGCCGAGCGCGGTCTCGATGGTGCGGTCGACCGCGATCGCCCAGACATAGATGCCCCAGTTGACCGAGATCAGCGCCGCCGTCAGCACCGCCATCGAAATGATGCGCGGCGAACGAACTGCCGCTTTGAAATCGGCAGTGCGACCAGCCCAGACCAGGACAGCGGCCGCGATCGGCACCGACCAGACGATGCGGTGGGCGATGACTTCGGCCAGCGGCAGATGCGCGACAGCCTTCATGTAGAAGGGCAGCAGCCCCCAAAGCAGGTAGGCGCCGAGCGCCAGCAGGAAGCCGCGACGAGCTTTGGTGTCGGCCTCGATGTGAAGTGCTTGGGTAGTCATGGCCCAAGGCTATGCGCCAGCGGCTTGCCCAAAACCATCGCAAATTGCTGATGGATCAATGGAGTCTTGCTGATGGTTCAACGCTACTCCGCCGCCGCCAATCCCGCCATGTCGCGGTTCTTCATCAGCTTGTAGACGATCGAATCCATCAACGCCTGGAAGGAAGCGTCGATGATGTTTTCGGAGACACCGACCGTCCACCAGCGCGCACCGGTGCCGTCATGCGATTCGATCAGCACGCGGGTGATCGCCTCGGTGCCGCCATTGAGGATACGCACCTTGAAGTCGGCCAGCTCGAGGTCGGCGATCTCGCTCTGGAATTTGCCGAGATCCTTGCGCAGCGCAATGTCGAGCGCGTTGACCGGGCCATGGCCTTCGGCGACCGACATCTTCTCCTCGCCCTCGACCAGCACTTTCACGATCGCCTCCGAGACCGTCTTCAGCTGGCCGTTGGCGTCGAAGCGGCGCTCGACCATGCAGCGGAACGAGGTGACGCGGAAGAATTCCGGCAGGCCATGCAGCATCTTGCGCGCCAGAAGCTCGAAGCTGGCGTCGGCGCCTTCGTACGCGTAGCCCTCCGCCTCACGTTCCTTGACTACAGCGATCAGCGCATCGAGGCGATGGTCATCCCGGGGCATGTCGATGCCGCGCCGCTTCAGCTCGGCGAGGAAATTGGCCTTGCCACCTTGGTCCGAAACCATGACGCGGCGGCGGTTGCCGACAGTCTCTGGCGGCACATGCTCGTAGGTCGCCGGCTCCTTGGCCAGCGCCGAGGCATGGATGCCGGCCTTGGTGGCGAAAGCGGAGGCGCCGACATAGGGCGCTTGCGCTTCGGGCGCGCGGTTCAGCAACTCGTCGAAGGCGCGGGACAGGCGCGATATACCGGTCAACGCTTCTGCCGAAATGCCTGTAGCAAAGCGGCCCGAAAAGGCCGGCTTCAACGCCAATGTCGGCACGATCGAGATCAGGTTGGCGTTGCCGCAGCGCTCGCCGATGCCGTTCAGCGTGCCCTGGATCTGGCGCACGCCGGCCTCCACGGCGGCAAGCGAATTCGCCACCGCCTGGCCGGTGTCGTCATGGGCGTGGATGCCGAGATGATCGCCCGGTATGCCGGCGGCGATCACCTTTTCGACGATGGCGCGCACCTCGGAGGGCTGCGTGCCGCCATTGGTGTCGCACAGCACCACCCAGCGCGCGCCGGCATCGTAGGCCGTCCTGGCGCAGGCCAGCGCATAATCTGGATTGGCCTTGAAGCCGTCGAAGAAATGCTCGCAGTCGACCATCGCCTCCTTGCCGGCAGTGAGCGCCGCCTCGACCGAGGCCTTGATCGCCTCGAGGTTCTCCTCATTGGTGCAGCCGAGCGCGACGCGGACATGGTAGTCCCAACTCTTGGCGACGAAGCAGATGGCGTCCGACTTCGACTGGACCAGCGCGCCAAGCCCAGGATCGTTCGAGATCGACACTCCTGCCCGTTTGGTCATGCCAAAGGCAACGAACTTGGCATCGGCCGTGCGGCGCTCGGCAAAGAAGGCGGTGTCGGTTGGATTGGCGCCGGGGTAGCCGCCCTCGACGTAGTCGATGCCGAACTCGTCGAGCAGCTTGGCGATGGCGATCTTGTCCTCGACGGAGAAGTCGACACCCGGCGTCTGCTGACCATCGCGCAGCGTGGTGTCGAACAGATAAAGGCGCTCGCGAGCCATGGTCATTTCCCGGCAAACATGTCCGTTGCGCGGATCAGCCTGTCGAGGATGCCCGGCTCCGAATAGGCGTGGCCGGCGCCTTCGATCAGATGGAAATCCGCTTGCGGCCACGCCTTGTGCAGCGCCCAGGCGTAGCGCGCCGGGCACGGCATGTCGTAGCGGCCGTGAACGATGGTACCCGGGATATCCTTAAGCTTCCATGCATCGCGCAGCAGCTGTCCCTCTTCCAGCCAGCCGGCATGGACGAAATAGTGGTTCTCGATGCGGGCGAAAGCCAGGGCATAATCATCCTGGCCGAAGGGACCGCTGGTTTCCGGTTCCGGCAGCAGCGTGATCGTCTCGCCCTCCCACAGGCTCCAGGCGCGGGCGGCCTCGACCTGCGCCACAGGATCGCTGCCGACCAGCCGTTTGCGGTAGGCGGCCATCATGTCGCCGCGCTCGGCCTCCGGGATCGGCGCCAGAAACCGCTCCCACTTGTCGGGGAACATCTCCGACACGCCGAACTGGTAGTACCATTCGAGTTCGGCGCGGGTCAGCGTGTAGATGCCGCGCACGACCAGTTCGCTGACCCGCTCGGGGTGGGTCTCGGCATAGGCCAGCGCCAGCGTCGAACCCCACGAACCGCCGAACACCAGCCATTTGTCGAAGCCGCACATTTTTCGCAGGCGCTCGATGTCGGCGACCAGGTGCCAGGTGGTGTTGGCTTCAAGCGAGGCATTGGGCGTCGATTTTCCGCAGCCGCGCTGGTCGAACAGGATGACATCGTACAGCTTCGGATCGAACAGCCGCCGGTGCTTTGGCGAAATGGTGCCGCCCGGCCCGCCATGCAGGAAGACAGCCGGCTTGGCCCCTCTGGTGCCGGAGCGCTCCCAATAGACCTGATGGCCATCGCCAACGTCGAGCATGCCGGACTCGAAAGCCTCGATCTCGGGATAGAGGGTACGGAATTCGCTGCTCATAATTTCAGGCCCTGCTGCGGCCAGTTGGCCGTCTCGTGATCGGGATGCTGGAAGGAGATGATGGATTCCTGTCGCGCGTAGAAATCCGGGTCGTCATGGATCGGCGCGTCGAAGATCGTCTCGACCCAAGGCAGCCTGGCGGCGTAGTTAACCTGGATCTGCGGCGCCAGATCGGAACGGTCGTCGAAGGCGCCGATGGCGATCTCCAGCGCGCCGGGCTGGCGGTAGGTCAGCGGTGTGCCGCAGCGGGCGCAGAAGCCGCGATCGATGTTGACCGACGACTGAAAGTAACTCGGCTCCTCGCGCACCCATTCGACGCCGTCGCTCGGCACTGTCACCAGCGCGCCGAAAAACGACCCGAACTGTTTCTGGCACATGCGGCAATGACAAATGGACGGACGGCCGAGCGCCCCGTGGATGCGGAAGCGCACGGCGCCGCACTGGCAGCCGCCGGTACGAACGGTTTCGGTCATGATTTTTCCTCCGGCGGCCATTGTTCGGTGTCGTGGTCGGGATGTTGGTAGGAGACGAGATCGGCGAGATAGGAGGCCGACGAGACGTCGGCCATCGTTTCCTCACCTGGCAATTCGTGGACGTGATCCACGTACGGGAGCTTGGCTTCGACACCCCATTGGATGGTCGGGGCGATCTCCTCGGGGTGGTCGAATGTGGCGATGGCGAGGGCCACCCCGTCGGGCGCTTCGAAGGTCAGCGGCGTGCCGCATTCGGCGCAGAAACCGCGCAAAGCCGCGTTGGACGAGCGGAAGCGTTTGGGCTCACCGCGCGTCCAGTCCAGCCTTGCGCCGCGCACCGAGACCAGCGGCAGGTAGAAATTGCCGCTCGCCTTCTGGCACATGCGGCAATGGCATACGGAAGCATCACCGAGAGCTCCTTCGACGCGGAAGCGCACCGCGCCGCACTGGCAGCCGCCTGTATAGACCGGTCTGTTGTCGAGGCTCATCGCGCACTACTCCGGGGCATGGCAAACCGCCTCGACATTGTTGCCGTCGGGATCGAAAACAAAGGCGCCATAATAGTTCGGATGGTAGTGCGGGCGCAGGCCCGGCCCGCCATTGTCCTTGCCGCCGGCGGCAATCGCCGCGGCGTGAAAGGCATCGACCTCGGCGCGGCTGCGAGCGGTGAAGGCGACATGCTGATGATCCTTCGGCTTGTCCTTGCCGGCATGCAGCCAAAACACCGGCCGGTCGCGGCCGTAGCCGCCGACCTTGGCGCCGCCGGTATATTCCTGCGGCACCATGTAAAGCAGCGAGGCGCCGAGCGGCGCTATCGCCCTGTCGTAAAAAGCCTTCGACGCGTCGAAATCCGAAACGGTGATGCCGAGATGATCGATCATCTTTTTACCTCCCAGGTGGTGATGCGTTCGCCGGTGACGGGGTCCTTGCCGTCCTTCAACTGGATGCCTTGCGTCAGCAACTCGTCGCGGATGCGGTCGGCCTCGGCCCAGTTCTTGGCGGCGATCAGCGCGAGGCGTTTGGCGATCGCCTTGGCAATGGCGTCTTCATCCACCTTGGCTGTTGCGATGTCGAAGCCGAGGAACAGAAGCGATGCCTTCAGTGAAGCGGCAGCATCGTTGTCTTCGGCGGCTGCGTTGCCGCTACCTGCGTTGAAATCAACAGCATCACCAGCCAACTGCGTCAGCAACTGGAATGCGGCATAGGTGGCAAGGTCATCCGACAGCGCTTCGATCACATCCGCCGGCACCGGCTTTGCCGTCGGCGGCGCCAGATCGGCCGCCCGCTTCCATTTGCGCAGCGTATTCTCCGCCTCTTCCAGCTTGCGCACGGAAAAGTCGATCGGCTCGCGATAGTGCGTCATCAGCATCGCCAGCCTGAGCACCTCGCCCGGCCATTTGCGGCCGCCAAAGGTATCCGTCTCCAGCAATTCGGTGATCGAATAGAAATTGCCCAGGCTCTTGGACATCTTCTGGCCCTCGACCTGCAGGAAACCGTTGTGCATCCAAATCTTGGCCATCGTTTCGGTGCCGTGGGCGCAACGCGATTGCGCGATCTCGTTCTCGTGGTGCGGAAAGATCAGGTCGAGACCACCGCCATGGATATCGAACACCTCGCCGAGATAGGCGGCCGACATCGCCGAGCACTCGATGTGCCAGCCCGGCCGACCCCTGCCCCACGGGCTGTCCCAGCCCGGCTCCTCGGGCGAAGACAATTTCCACAGCACGAAATCCTGCGGGTTCTTCTTGTGCTCATCGACGGCGACGCGGGCGCCGGCCTGCTGCTCATCGAGATTGCGCTTCGACAACTGCCCATAATCCGGCATGGAAGCGGTGTCGAACAAGACTTCTCCAGCCGCGACATAGGCATGGCCGCGTTCGATCAAGCGTTGAATCAAGAAGATCATGTCGACCTTGCCGTCGGGCCTGGGCTCGACGAACTCGGTGGCGCGCGGCTCGACCGTCGGTTCCAGGCAACCGAGCGCCGCAACGTCCTTGTGGAACTGACCGGCGGTCTTTTCGGTGACCCGCCTGATCGCTTCGTTCAGCGACAGCTTGCCAGAGGCAATCTCGCCGCCGAAATCGCGCAGTGCGCGGGCGTTGATCTTGTCGTCGACGTCCGTAATGTTGCGCACGTAAGTGACGTGCGCTTGCCCGTAGAGATGGCGCAGCAAACGGAACAGCACGTCGAAGACGATCACCGGCCGCGCATTGCCGATATGGGCGAAGTCGTAGACCGTCGGGCCGCAGACATACATGCGCACGTTGCGCGGATCGATCGGGAAGAAATCGTCCTTGCTCCGCGTTAGCGTATTGTAGAGGCGCAGGCTCTTCGATGCGTCAGACATACGTGCGTTCCCGGTGCGTTACTTTGGCATGATCTTTTGGGATCGTGCTCTGGATGGAGTCGGTTACGCCGAGGCGCAAATCGGGGTCCAGCCTGCTGGCCGGGGCGTTTGTCCAATCTGGGAGGAGATGAGGCGAAAACGTCCAGGACCAGCGCGAGGCTAGCCGATAATGCAAATGCCACAAATGGCGAAAGACGTTTTCATGGCCGGCTTTATCGCCTTGCCCGGTGTTGCCGTCAAGTCGCTACCTTCGCCAAAAATATCGTTGGCTCACAGGAATTGAGCCACTGAAACATTTTATTAAACAGGTCGGCACTGTGATGAAACATTCGCCGGCTAGATCAGCAAGCGTCACGATTTGGTCGGATTCGGCCAGCAAACGCAGACACGAAGACGTTACCAGGGAAGAGAACAATGCCTAAGCAAGAATCCAACCGCGCCAAGCAACCGGCGCTCGCCAGCCACTACCGGGCGATCGGCCCGGCAGCAATCGTCGCAGCTCTTCTGCACACCGCGAAGAAGAAGAAGCCGGCGCAGAAGATCGTTTCGCCGCGCGCTGCCTGAGAATGCCGTCGGGAAGGTTGAGGCGCTCACGGCGCACCCAGCAATAGTAGCTTTTGCTAAAATAAATTCATCTGACTGTCGTTCGCGCCGGACTTCTGGCGCCTGACCTTCTTAGGCTCAGGCTCGACGACGCCCTTCTCCTGAATCTCCGGCCCGGTATTGGCGACCTTGTTGACGAGGTCGGAAACCGGGATCGCTTCGAAGAAATCGGGCTGGGCGGGTCTCAGCAGATGGGCCACATCGCGCGGCTCGAGCGTGCTGCAATCCAGCCAGCGCGCGAAATCTTCGGGATGGATCACCACCGGGATGCGGTCGTGGATATGGGCAGTATCGGCATTGGCGTGGGCGGTCAGAATGGCGCCGGTGTCCATTTCCGAGCCGCCCGGCTCGGCATAGGTCTCAATCAGCCCGGCGAAGGCGACAAGCCCGCCACGCCTTGGCCGCACCCAATAGGGCTGCCCTCTTCTGCCACCGGTTTGGTGCCATTCGTAGAATCCCGAAGCCGGTACCAGGGCGCGGCGATGGCGCATGGCAGCGCGAAACGACGCCTTTTCCGAAGCCCCCTCAGAACGCGCGTTGAACAGCAGCGGGAAGTTACGCGTATCCTTGACCCAGGCCGGGATCAGGCCCCAGCGCACCAGCATCGAGCGGCGGTCGGGCAGGTTCGAGCCCGGCGCCTGCGGCAATCCGGCGAGCGCCATCAGCACCGGCTGCGTCGGCGCGATGTTGTAGCGGGCCGGAAACTCCTCAAGTTCCGCCAGGCTGAGAAAGGCGGCGGTCTGGTCCGGAGTGGCGGTCAAGGCAAAGCGTCCGCACATGAATTCAGCTCTCGAATTGGTGGCATGTGAAAGTGGCCATGGAACCCGCCTTTCGCAACCGCTAAAGCTGTTCGCCGACGGCCGGTCCACAACGGGCTATGCCAATCGAGCGATCCGAAGCCCATGGAAGCACGCAAGATCATTCCGGCAGTCTCGGTCTGCGTCGTGCGCGAGAACACGGTGCTGCTGGTCAAGCGGGCCAGGCCGCCCTCGCAAGGCCTCCATGCCTTTCCCGGCGGCAAGGTCGAAGCCGGCGAGACGCTGGAACAGGCAGCACGGCGCGAATTGCTGGAAGAGACCGGATTGCAGGCGCGCAGCTATCGGCCGCTGCGGGAAATCCACATCGACGGCAGCGGCGACGGGCATCCGGTCGACTACTGGCTGACGGTGTTTGGGGCCGATTATGCTGGCGGCGAGGCGGTGGCCAGCGACGACGCCGAGACCGCGGCTTTCTATACGCTGGCCGAAATGACAGCGATGCCGCTCGCCGATGCGATGTTTGAAATTGCGGACGATCTACTCGGTCCCAACAAAGACGGCGGGACCTGAGCCAGAGAATCGCCTTGCAGGCGACAAATTGTTTCAGCACAAGGACTCATGAGCCGCACGTCTTCGTTTCTCGCCGCATGCCTCGCCGTCAGTGTGGTTGTCGGTGCGCGCCCGGCGATTGCCGCCGAAGCACCGTTCGAGCCCGGGCTGATGCGGCTGGCGGAAGTGCTCGGCTCGCTGCATTTCCTGCGTAATCTGTGTGGCGAGAAGGGCGATCGGTGGCGAGCCGAGATGGAAAAACTGATCGCATCGGAAAATCCGAACCCGGAGCGGCGCGCCCGCTTCATCGCCAGCTTCAACCGCGGCTACCGGTCGTTCGGCGGTACTTATACGCAATGCACCGCCTCGGCGACGGAAGCCATCAGCCGCTACATGAAGGAAGGCGAGACGCTGTCTCGCGACATCGCTTCGCGCTACGGAAACTGACGACGGCAGCTGCCGTTCCGGCAAACCGGCATCAACCGCCGGCGCTGTGGGCGGCGGACGCGTTCGACACTTCTCCGCTTGCCTCGGGTGAGGTCTTGGTGCAAACCTGATGTTGCACTTTTGCAACTATGTTAACGAAACGTTAGCGCGCGAATGTGAAATTAACTCAAACTGAAGGTTTCCGTCCCCTTGGCCGGCCTAATCGGCTAAGTTTGAATCGGATCGGACGCAGGTTTGCTGGACGCGACGGAATTTGTAGAAGACGACCAAAAAAATGTCGTATTTACAAATACTTACTGCGCCTGCGTGTAAAAGGGACAACTCAAGCTTGATCCCTGTCCAACGGATCACCGCTTGAAAGGGTGGAAATCGCAATGGAACATGGCGTCAACGACATCGACGCGCTGGTCAGGGAAGAAAAGCGCCTGACCGCCGTGGAAAGCCACAGCGAAGCCTGGGCAGAAGGATTGTCGGCCGGGATCGAGCCGGAAATCATCGCCGAGGCAGCCCTCGAAACGGCATTCGGCGAAATGCTGCGCACCAATGGCGAGACCTCGGCGCTTGCCCTGCTCGATCGCATGCGTGAAAAGGTGATTGCCGGGGCCTTCGAGCCCGAAAGACTGCGGCACTGACCCCGGTTCTTTGACGACGGCGCGCCGCCGGACATCATGTCCGGGCACATGGATGGGCTGGAACCAGGGAGTAGCAGGCGGTGAATTTTTCGATATCAGGCAAGCCGCGCGGCCTGGTCCTCAGCATTTGGCTTACTGTTTCCTGCGCCACGATTCCCCTTGCACTGTTTCTTGCGAGCAGTCCCGCTCACGCCCTCAGCGAGATCAAGCGCGAAGACCTGCCTTCGCCGGTCACGCCGCCGCCCGACGGTGACATGTCGCCGCCTGGAAGTACCGTGCCGATGCCCGGCCCGCTCGGCACGACGCCACCACCGGCCAGCCAGCCGACGCCATCCGACGAGCCGGAACAAACCGAACCGAAAGGGCCGGCCAATGATGGCGGCGTGGCCAATCCGCATGTCGATCCCGACGCGCCTGTGCCCGAAGTCGTCTACGACCTCGCCAAGTTGCCGGAACCGGTCAGGCGCATGCACGATCTGATCGTCGAGGCGTGCAAAAGCGGCGACATCGAAAAGCTTCGGCCGCTGATCGGCACGGGAGACATGATGACCCAATTGTCGCTGGGCGACATGGAGGGCGACCCGATCGCCTTCCTGAAAGGCCTTTCCGGCGACACGGAAGGCCAGGAGATCCTCGCCATCCTGGAAGAGGTGCTCAATGCCGGTTTTGTCCATGTCGATGCCGGCACGCCGCAGGATCTCTATGTCTGGCCCTATTTCTTCGCCCTGCCACTGGACAAGCTCGATGCCAGGCAGCGGGTCGAGCTGTTCAAGATCGTCACCGCCAGCGACTATGACGATATGAAGCAGTTCGGTGCGTACATCTTCTACCGAGTCGGCATCACGCCGACCGGACAATGGACGTTCTTCGTCGCTGGGGATTGAGTGATTTAGCCTGGCCCCTATGGAGGCAGGGAGCTTAGCCCGCCAACGCCTCGGAAAACTCCACCGCCCTACCCTGGCCGTGCGCGACGATCTCGCCTTCCCACATCACGCGCCGGCCGCGAACGATGGTGCCGACCGGCCAGCCGGTCACCTGCCTGCCGTCATAAGGCGTCCAGCCGACCTTGGAGCCTTGCTGGGCGTTGGCGATGGTCTCGCGGCGCTTCAGATCGACGATGGTCAGATCGGCATCGTAGCCGGCGGCAATACGGCCTTTCCTGGCGATGCCGAAAATACGCTGCGGGCCGTGGCTGGTCAGGTCGACAAAGCGCTGCAACGTCAGCCGGCCGGCGTTGACATGATCCAACATGATCGGCACCAAAGTCTGCACCCCGGTCATGCCGGACGGCGACGCCGGATAAGGCTTTGCCTTCTCGGCCAGCGTGTGCGGCGCATGGTCGGAGCCGAGCACATCAACGATGCCTTGCGCAACGCCGTACCAGACCCCGTCGCGATGGCGCGTGGCGCGCACCGGCGGGTTCATCTGGATCAGGGTGCCCAACTGCGCATAATCATCGGCGCTCAGCGTCAGATGATGCGGCGTCGCCTCGCAGGTCGCGACATCCTTGTGCTGTTCGAGGAAGCCTATCTCCTCGGCGGTCGAGATGTGCAGCACATGGATCCGGGCGCGGACCTGGCGCGCGATTCGCACAAGGCGCTCGGTGCAGCGCAACGCAGCGATCTCGTCGCGCCACACCGGATGTGAGGACGGATCGCCCGCGATGCGCTCGCCAAGCCGCTCGCGCAGCCGGAACTCGTCCTCGGAGTGAAAGGCGGCGCGGCGGCGTGTGTTCCTCAGGATCGCGGCAACGCCTTCGTCGTCCTCGACCAGCAGGTCGCCGGTGGACGAGCCCATGAAAACTTTTATGCCGGCCGCACCTGGCAGCCGCTCGAGATCGCCAGCGTCTTTTGCATTGTCGCGGGTCCCGCCGACCCAGAAGGCAAAGTCGCAATGCATGCGGCCGGTGGCACGCCGCACCTTGTCGGCAAGGGTTGCCTCACTGGTGGTCAGCGGATTGGTGTTCGGCATCTCGAAGACGGCGGTGACGCCGCCGAGCACCGCTGCCCGCGAGCCCGTCTCCAGATCTTCCTTGTGCTCCAGGCCCGGCTCGCGGAAATGCACCTGGCTGTCGACGACGCCCGGCAGGATGTGCAGCCCACGGCAGTCGATCGTCTCACCGGCCGACGCCTCGCGGAGGTCGCTGATGGCAGCGATGCGCCCACCATTGATGCCGACGTCGCGAAAACCCTGGCCGTCGTGATTGACCACGGTGCCGCCTGTCAGGATGAGATCGTAGATGGGGGCCATACGGATCCGGTCTCTTGCGGGGGAAGTGCCAGCGGCTTACGTAATGACCAATAGTTTTGCAAGATCAGGCTCGTTTTCCCACCATGCCCTTTGCCTCGCTCAGAGATCGCGCACTCGTTTCCGTGTCCGGGCCGGATGCCGAGCACTTTTTACAGAACATCCTGACCACCGACCTCGACGTGCTCGGCAGCAGCGAAGCAAAGCCCGGTGCGCTGCTAACGCCGCAAGGCAAGATCCTTTTCGACTTCCTGATCTCGCGCGCCGGCGAAAATGCTTTCCGACTTGAATGCCGTACCGAGACCGCCGATGATTTCATGCGACGGCTGACGCTCTACAAATTGCGCGCCAAAGTCGAAATTGCCAAGCTGGATCAGCCGGTTGTGGCCGTCGCATGGGGAAGCGATTCAACCATTTCGCAATTTGAATCAGCACCGTTTGCTGATGCGCGGTTTGTCGATACTGCCGTCAAGCGCTTCTATGATGACACCGCAGATGGCGGCGACCTTGCCGCATGGCAAGCCTTTCGCATCGCCCATGGCATTGCCGAAAGCGGTGCGGACTACCAACTCGGCGACGCTTTTCCGCATGACGTGCTGCTCGACGAGATCGGCGGTGTCGGCTTCAAGAAAGGCTGCTACGTCGGCCAGGAGGTCGTCTCGCGCATGCAGCATCGCGGCACTGCCAGGCGTCGGGTGTTGATTGTCTCGGCCGAACGCACCCTGCCCACTTCGCGCGCAGAGTTGACCGTGGAGGGGCGACCGGTCGGCACGCTTGGCTCGACCGCGGCCAGGACAGGCCTTGCCATTGCCCGCATCGACCGGGTCAAGGCAGCGCTCGACGCCGGCCTGCCGGTCCTGGCGGAGGATGTCGCCGTGTCGCTCGCTATCCCGTCCTGGGCGAAATTCAGCTTTCCGCAGGAAGCCATCGGCGCGGAGGACGCCTGATGGCTGCAGATCGCGCCGGGGCGCCGCCGCGCGCCTGGCAGCGCATGCTGTCCGGCCGACGGCTCGATCTGCTCGATCCCTCGCCGCTCGACATCGAGATCTCCGATATTGCCCATGGCCTTGCCCGCGTCGCACGCTGGAACGGCCAGACCAGAGGCGATCACGCCTTTTCGGTCGCCCAGCATTCGCTGCTGGTCGAAACGCTTGTCGGCGAGCTGATGCCGGATGCCGACGCCGACGCGCGGTTGGCGGCGCTGCTGCACGACGCGCCGGAATATGTCATCGGCGACATGATCTCGCCGTTCAAATCCGTGATGGGCGGCAGCTACAGGGATTGCGAGATCAGGCTGCAGCGCGCCATCCATCTGCGCTTTTCACTGCCGGCCGAACTCGACGCGGGACTGCGCAAGGAGATCAAGCGAGCGGATCAGATCGCCGCTTATTTCGAAGCAACGCTGCTTGCGGGTTTTTCGACGGCAGAGGCGACGGAGTTCTTCGGCAGGCCGCGCGGCTTCAATGCCGAGCGCTTCGACGTCACGCCGCGCTCGGTGACTTGGGCGCAGAATGCCTTTCTCAAACGCTTTGCGGCGATCGAAAAGTCTCGACGCCAGACTGCCGTTCCAGCCGGCTGAAAACGGTAAATTAACCGGCAGGGACAACAGTGCCATGGTTAACCATGGTCCATAGGCTTGCCTCATGCCCGTTGCCGGTATCAAGGCTGGTTCGTCCGTCCGCCGACGGAGGGCCAAAGGCGTTGGTCAGCCGCAACCTATTGAAGACGAGCTGCGCGAACAGAACGAGCGTTTTTCGGCAGCGGTCGAGAACATGTCGCATGGCCTGTGCATGTTCGATGCCGATGAACGGATGATCATCTGCAACAGGAACTACATCAGCATCTTTCGCCTCGACGCCGAAGTGGTGCGGCCCGGCATCCGGTTTTTCGACATCCTCCAGCACAGCGTGGATATCGGCATCGCCTCGCAAAGCGCTGAGCAACTCTATGCCATCCGCAAGCCCTATATCGACCAGGCAAAACCTTCCACCTATGAGGAAACGCTTGCAGACGGGCGTATCGTCAACATTTCGCACCGGCCGCTGGCGTCAGGCGGTTGGGTATCGATCTACGAGGACATCACCGAGCAACGGCGCGCCGAGCAGGAGTTGAAGGAGCAGCACCGCCGTTTCGACGCGGCACTTGCCAACATGTCGCAAGGCCTTTTGATGTACGATGCGGATGGCAAGCTGATCGTGCGCAACGAACGTTTCCTGGAACTTTATCATGTCAGGCCGGCCGACTTCCCGCTTGGCATGAGTCACCATGATGCGTTCAAGCGGCTGCTGGAACTGGGCATTTATACAAAGCTCGACCCCGACAACGAAATCTCGCAAATCGAAGCCTGCCTGCGGGCGGGGAAAACACACGTAACGCATCGCCATCTCGCTGACGGCAGAACGCTGCTGGTTGCGCGCCGGCCGATGAGCGGCGGCGGCTGGGTCGCGACGTTCGACGACGTCACCGAGCGCAGGCGCGTGGAAGAGCGCATGACCCATCTTGCGCACCACGACACACTGACCAACCTGCCCAATCGCTCGATGCTTCGCGAACGGCTCGACCAAGCCCTGAGTGAGACGAGAGACGGATCGCTGGCGATATTCTCGCTCGACCTCGATCACTTCAAGGCGGTCAACGACACTTGGGGCCATCCTTCCGGCGACTGGCTGCTGAAATGCGTGGCCGAACGGCTGCAACGGTGCCTGCGCAATGAAACGGACGTTGTCTCCCGCTTCGGCGGCGACGAATTCGTCATCATCCAGTTCAATCTCAAAAGCCCGGGCGACGCGGAAAAGCTGGCCAAACGCATCGTCGAGATCATCGGAAAGCCGTTTCGCGACAAAAGACACGACATGCGTGTCGGCATCAGTCTCGGCATCGCGCTGTTTCCGAATGACGGCAAGGACGCCGACACTTTGCTGAAAAATGCCGATATGGCGCTCTATCGGGCAAAGAGCGAAGGGCGCAACCTGTACCGCTTCTTCGAACCAGCCATGGACGCGATGGTGCGGGCACGCCGGGCGCTCGAAATCGATCTCAGGGCAGCGCTGTCGCGCCGGGAATTCGAGCTGGATTTCCAGCCGATCATGAACATCGCCTCCGGCGAAATCGTCGGTGCCGAAGCCTTGATGCGCTGGCGTTCGCCGGTGCGCGGCCTGGTACGGCCGGACGACTTCATTCCGGCCGCCGAGGAGACCGGGCTGATCGTGCCGCTTGGAGAATGGGCGCTGCGAAAAGCCTGCACGACCGCGGCAGGCTGGGCGGCTTGGCGCATCGCAGTCAATGTCTCCGCCGTGCAGATCAAAAGCGGTACCTTTGCCCGCAGCGTTATCTCGGCACTGGCGTTCTCGGGCGTGCCGGCCAACCGGCTTGAACTGGAAATCACCGAAACCGTGCTGATGGACGAGAGCGATCTGGTGCTCAAGACACTCAGGCAGCTACGCGATCTGGGCGTCCGCATCGCGCTGGACGATTTCGGCACCGGCTATTCGTCGCTGGGCTACCTCAGGCGCTTTCCCGTCGACAAGATCAAGATCGATCGCTCTTTCACCCGTGACATCGACAGTCGCGATACCGCGGCGATCGTGCGCACCATCATCGGGCTTGGCGCACAGCTGGGCATCACCGTCACCGCCGAAGGTGTCGAGACCGAAGCGCAGCTTGAATTCCTGCAAAAGGAGGGTTGTGTCGAGGCCCAGGGCTATTTGATCGGGGTGCCGTCAAAGGCGTCGGACATTAATCGGCTGCTGAAGTCGAGCGCGACGATCCGGCAGTCCGGCTAAGTGCGACAGTCTCGCGGAAGCGCGGGCAACCGCCTTAGATCTCCTTGAGATGACGCTCGATCCGCGTGTTAATTCCTTGATAGGAGAAGGCGGCATTCAGGTGTGGCGAACCAGGAGGTTCCCAACGGGTCAGAGATGTCCGCTCAATGCCTCCACCATATCCTTGTTCGTCGCCACGGGAACGATCTCGAATTCGACCAGATCCGCCCATTCGATGACCCACCGCTGCAGGAGCGTGACGTCATCGGCCTCCACCAGCAGGAAGCAGCGGCTCATATCCGCTGCGATCCAGCTGTGGTGCACGAGAAGCGCGTCCGGCTTCAGGCGGCCCTGGTCGCGGAAACGGCGGTAGATCTCCTTGCGGTCGCAGCCGCGAAAATCCTCGGTTACGAAGAACAGCATCTTTTTCCCCTCAGTTCGGATATTATCGCCCCGGCCGGTCCAGCCGCTCCAGGAACCACTGCGTCAGCCGCACCCAGACCTCGTCTTTTTCGCCGGAGTCTTCCCAGCCGTGGTCGAGGTTGGGGTTGTCGTTGACCTCGATGACGAAGACGCCGTCCCTGGTTTCCTTGAGGTCGACGCCGTAGAGGCCGTCGCCAATGCAGCGCGCCGCGCTCACCGCCGTCTCGACGACATGGGCCGGTGCTTCCTTCAGGGTGAAGGTCTTGATGCCGCCCTGGTCGGGTTTGCCGTTGGCCTTATGATTGACGATCTGCCAATGTTTCTTGGCCATCAGATAATGGACGGCGAACAAGGGCTGGCCGCCGAGGACACCGACACGCCAGTCATATTCCGTCGGAATGAATTTTTGCGCGATCAGGAGGTCGGAATCCTCCAGCCATTCGGTTGCGAGCGTCTTCAACTCTTCAAAGGTGCCGCATTTCTTGACGCCGCGCGAAAACGAGGAGTCCGGGATCTTCAGCACCAGCGGGAAGCCCAGCGTCTGTGCCGCAACTTCCAGGTCCGAGGTGCCGGCAATCATCACCGTCGGCGGCACCGGTACCTTGTTGTAGGTCATCAGCTCGTTGAGATAGACCTTGTTGGTGCAGCGGATCATCGACAGCGGATCGTCGATGACCGGCATGCCTTCCTGCTGGGCGCGGCGGGCAAAGCGGTAGGTGTGGTTGGAGATCGAAGTGGTCTCGCGGATGAACAGCGCGTCGTAGTTGGCGAGCTTGGCCAGATCCCGCTTGGTGATCGGCTCGATTTCGACGCCCATCTTTTCAGCGATCTTGGCCCAGTGGCGCAGCGACGAAATCTCCGACGGCGGCAGTTCCTCATGCGGATCGACCAGCGTTGCGAAAGTGTAGCGCGCCGGCGTGCGGCCCTTGGTGTCGCGCCACTCGCGGTTGGTGTAGGTCTCCAGGCACTGGAGAAAGTGCGTTTCCTCGTCCTCGGTCATCCTGGCCAGGGGATGGAAGCCAATCTTGCGGATCGAGGCCCATTCGGCGCTGTCCCTGATGTGGAGCTCGAGAGCCGGGGCACGGAACCAGTCGAACAGAAGTTTTGCGAAGCGGTCCCAGATCCTGGATGGTCCGATGCCGAAGAAGATGCAGACCTTCTGCGGAAAAGCGCCACCCAGGTCCTTGCGGCACTTGTTGAGTGCGAGTTCGAGTTCCGGCAACGCGTGCTCATAGAGCTTGCGTTCTGACAGGTCGATCATCGTTTCGACCGTCGGGATGACCTTATGGCCGCGCGAACCGGCAAGCAGCGACGCGTAATAGCCGCGGCTCTGGTAGCCATAATTGTTCGACAGGTTGATGACCTTCGGCCGCTGACCGCGAAACAGTGCCGGATGGGCAAGGTAGTCGCGATTGGTGATGATCTTGTGCGGCGTCGCCACCTGGTCGAGATCGTTCTGCCGGCCGGTAAGGATGACCCAGGTCATTGGCTGTCGCGCTTTCCGAGAGTGATGGCGGCGCGCAATCCGTCGCGGCCGAATTGCGCCATGTTCATGAAGATGCCGTAAGGCACGGGAATGTTGGCAGCATCGAGGATCGTCTCCTGCCGCTCGACCTCGACCCAAGGGTCGTGGATCAGGATATGATCGCCGTCGTCACCGATGGCCAATACCCAGTGCGGAACCTTCTTGCCGAACATCAGGAAGCCGCTGATCAGGACCAGCACCAGTTTTCCCTCTGCGATCGCGGTGCGAATGTCGTCAAGCCCGAATGAACGGTAATTCACCGGGATACCGTAAAGTTCCGCGCGGCGGCGAAAGTCGACCTGCGCCAGCTCCATGACCCGGCGCTTGTCCTCGCTGCGCACCGACTGCAGGAACAGCGCGCCGTAGAAGGAGACATAGATCTCAGCAGCAAGCCCGCTCTCATAACCGGCGACGGCCAGCCCGAACGGTTCGCAGCCGCCCGGCCCCGACATCATGAAAACGGTCGTCGCCTCACGCCACAGCCGGATTTCCATCACCGGGTCCGGCACGAAGCCGGGGCCGAAGTAAGCCATCGCCATCATCAGGCAGCATGGTCCGCAGGTGAATTCGCAAGTCTGCTGATAAAACGGCACTTCGGTGGCGACCGGAATGTCGCCGCGCAAGGTCTTTTCATAGCGCAGCGCCGTGGCGCCATCCTCGTAGTAGTCCGGTTCACGACCGATCTTGCGGTAGCCGCTCTGCTCGTAGATCTGGATGGCGCGCGGGTTGTCCTCGCGGACTTCCAAACGAAGCATCATGCGGCCATGCTCGAAAGCGGCGGCTTCAGCCTCTTCCAGCAGCAGGCGGCCAACGCCACGGCCGCCGAAAAATGGACCGACGGCGATCGAATAGAGTCGTGCGACGCCGCTGCCCTTGCGAAACAGCACGACCGCATAGCCGGCGACGTGGCCATCGTTCTCGCCAACCAGCAGTTCGGCGGTGTCGCGTTCGATCAGTTGGCGAAAGGAGCGGCGAGAAATGCGGTCGCTCGAGAAAACAGCTTTTTCGATGGCGGCGAGGTCATCGACGTCGGACGCGCGGGCCTTGCGAATCTCGGCAGGCATGCGGGCTCAGAAAACCTCGATTGGGTTGTGGAAACGGCCCTAGTCTAAACATCGGTCACACCAGCCGAAGCGCCAGCATTCAGCAAGCGCTATCGCACCTCGATTAGGGCCGAATTGTGACAGTTTTCAAGGCAGGCAGGTCGCGCAAAGGCTTTGAAACGACCTTCGTGTTTCGGCATCGGCGCGGCTCCGGAAAAACGAGATCCTGCTCAGCTTTTCAAGCCCGCCAGAAGCTGGCCATAGGCGCTCTTGGCCACCGCGGCTAGCTGCTCGCGCGGCAGCGATCCGACGACGGCACAGCCATAACCCTTGTCCAGCCAGTAGACGGCCTCAGGACCATTTTCCTCCGACCCATAAGTGCCCTTGGCCTTGGCCGCCGATTCGGCGATTACGAAGAGCGATATGCGCTCGCCCTTGTCGTCCTCGTAAAGCAGCATCGCGGCCTTGCCCTGGCCGGCAGGCAGCAGCCGGCCACCGACCAGTTGGAATCCCTGCGCCGCCAGATCTGGCGCGACGAGCTTCAAACCTACCTGGTTAGACAGCCAGTTCTGCAAATGATCCTTGTCGCTTGCCGGCACTTCCACAGCATGCCGCTTTTCAGCGGCATAGATGACGTGGGCGGCAATCGCCTCTTCGGCAAGCTGGTCCTCGGCCGTATTTTCCAGGCCGAGGCCGCCGATGCCGGCAAGATAGCCGCCAGCACCGCCAATCACCAGGATGGCGGCAGCGGCGGCCGCAAGCCACCAACGCGAGCGCGACGGCGACGCTCTGACCGCTGGCGCCTCGCCGAGCACCACTTTATTCAGCCGCACCGGGACGGGTTCGTCCAGCACGCCGTTAAAGGCCGCGCGCAATGCTGCCCGGTCGGCGGCGTAGCGTGCGCTCTTGGCCTTCATCTCGGCATTGGCGTCGAGCCATGCCTCATAGGCCGTCCGCTCGTCGCCCGGCAACTCGCCATCGAGCGCCATGTGAATGTCGCGTTCGGAGAAATCGCGCCGGCTCATTTCTCGACGATCCTTATCGATCGGCGGCGCGCGGTATCATCCAGCAGCGCGCGCAGTTCCTCACGCCCGCGCGCGATGCGCGACATCAAAGTGCCGGCGGGGACTCCAAGGATGTTGGCGGCTTCGGCATAGGAAAACCCTTCGATGGCGACCATCACAAGGGCCGCGCGCCGGTCTGGGCTGATCGCCTGCAGAGCCTCGACGATCTCGCGCGAGGCGATGCTCTCGACCTGCTCGGCGGGTGCTGCCTGCGCCTCGCTCGCCTCGAGCGGCAGCATCGCTGCCTCGCCGCGCCGGTTCACCTTGCGCATCTGGTCGATGAACAAATGATGCATGATCGTAAACAGCCACCTCCTGGGGCTTTCTCCTGTCTGCCAGTTGTCGAGCCGCACAAGTGCCCGCTCGAGACAATCCTGGACGAGATCGTCGGCGGAATCGCGGTCGCGCAACAGCGAGCGTGCATAGCGGCGCAGACGCGGTATTTCACCAAGGATTGCTGCCTTCTTTTCGTCCATGACCGCTGGTTCTGGAGCCCTGTCCGTGGTGATTGAACGCGCCTTCGCGGCGCGGCGCAAGCGGCCAGCGCGAAGCGGTCCGCCGCCCCGGTCACCCAAGCATCTGAATAACGCTGCCAGCGGCAGGTTTATTCCCGGCAGGATTGAGAGGCAAACAGAGTCCCTCCCATCGCGAGCGACGCGACAAAGACCCGATATCCCGCCTTGGCACGTGCCGGAAGGCGCAGCGATCCAGAATCGAGCCCTTGTGCTTCGATAACCCTTCGCCGCCATCAGGCTGGGTAGAGGACTTGCACCTCCGAGCTGGTCGATCATGCTCGGCACACACAAAAAACCCGCCTCGGCGGGCGGGTCGTTGGAGCCAATTGGCACCATAGCGAAATTAGTACCATAGCTGCCGGCACAAAGCAAGAACAAAATACGTTGCGACCGGCAAAAAATGCGAATTCGCTTCGCCCTGTTCGCCTTTGAGGCCGCGTTCCTTCGCGCCCCCCTCTGCCCTGCCGGGCATCTCCGCCACAAGTGGGAGATTGGCAGCTTCGGCGACAGCGCCTTTTCTGCATCCTTGGAAAATTGAGGAAGGCCGTGACTCCAGCGATCTCCCCTGATCCCTTAGGCCTCCCTCGCCGCTCTTGTCAGCAGCCGCTGATAAAACAAGCCGATGCCGATGAGCACCGCGCCGAGGCCGATGAAGGACAGCGCCCGCAACACGCCTTCCAGCTCAGACATGTCGAAGACGAAGACCTTGAGCACGGCGACCGAGATCAGCGCCGCCGACGCAATGCGCAGCACCTGCGACCTCAGCCAGACACCGGCGGTGAGCAGCACCACGCCGATGACCAGCCAGAGCGCCGAATAGGTATAGGTCTCGAGCTGGCCGAGGCCGCTCCACAGGCCGATGAACTCACCCTTGAACAGCCTCCTGACCGACAGCGTCGCATAGGCGAAGGCGAGCACCGCCGCCATAACCGCCAGCATGGCCGCATACCATTTCGGCCGCTTGTCGCGGGCATAGAGCGCCAGTGCGCCTGTCGCGACTGCCGGCAAGAGGTAGGCGAGCAACAGAAGGTTGAACACCGGAATGCTGCCGGTCGATTCATCCGTCAGCAACGGGTTCAGCGCCAAAAAATGCTGGAGGACGATGAACGCGACCGAGACCACGCCCGCTGCAATCGAGCCGTAGCGCAGCACCGAACTTGGCGAGCGCATGTCGATGGCGACCAGGATGGCACCGCCACCGATCGCGATCAGCGTGTAGATCGCCTGTTCGGCAAGCGTCGCAGCAGCGGTATCGATGACGCCGCCATGCATGGCATGGCGCACCAGCATGGCGACGGTGAGCAGGGCGAACAGCGCGGCGCCGGCCTCCATTGCGAGGCGCGGTCGGCCGTTGGTGGTTCGGGCAAGCTGCCAGGCGGCAAAACCGAAAGCGAGCGCCGGCACGCCATATCCAAGCAGCAGCCAGTTGAACACCGGCGTCTTCGACAGGAACTCGGCACCGACGATGGTCGGGTCGAAGGCAGCGCGGCCGAGCACTGCAATCACCGCACCAACGGAAATCCAGCCAAGCACCGGATAACTGCGCCAGCGCGTCGCCAGCGCCGGCACGACGGCGGCTGCTCCGAGCAGGATGGTTGTCCAGCCGGAACCAAAGGCCATGTGCAGCATCAGCAGGCCGGCAATCGCCGCCCCGCCGAGCGCGAAGGAGACAGCAGCGCCGCCGGTTAGCGGCGGCGCTTCGCCGCGCGCTATCCATTCGCCGCCGGCGACGAAGACGCCGACCAAAACGGCTGCGACCCCCGCATAAGCAAGGTCACGGTCGAGATTGCCGAAGGCAGACCAGAGCGCCAGCAGGATGACCAGCGGCGCGACAGCGCTCCAGCCCGCCCATGCGGCGGCGCGCAGCCAGCCAGCGGACGCAAAACGGCGCGCCGCCCAAAAGCCGGCGCCGATGAAGACCAGGCCGAGCGCGATGCCGACCCTGAGCATCAAGGCATCGGACCCCACAACCGGCATGCCGTCGACGCCGAGAGCGCCACCCGAAAAATCGGAAGCGATCGTGGTCGGCGGAATGATGCCGAGATAGACCAGTACCGTCGCCAGCCCGGCGGCGTGCAGCAGTGCAAGCGCCCGCGGCCGGTAGAGCGCCACCGCCACCAGGGCTGCGACAAGGGCGGCCCCCGGCAATGCACCGCGGATGGCGGCGAAGGCCGGATCGACAAACAGGGCCAGCGCCGAAAGGCCGACGAAGAAGCCCGGCGCGATCGACGGCCAGTCGAAGCCGCTGCCGGCGACCGCTTCGTCGCGGCGGCCAAGCCAGACGAAGGCGAGCACGGCCAGTGTCACCCCGTCGATAAAGAGGATGACGGCAAGGTTCGCCCCCGGCGCGTCGGTCATGTAGAAGATGGTCCAGATGCCCGTGGCGACGAAGGCTGCGGCCATCAAAAGCCTCCAGTCGCGGATGCGGGCAATGACGCAGGTGGCGGCGAGCACGATCGCCAGATAGCCGAACAGCGCCCACGGATTGGGCGCCTGCGAGGCGACCAGCAGCGGCGTCACCATGGCACCGAGCAGGCCGACGCCGGCCAGCGCCTGACCGTGGACCAGGCTTGCCGCGATCGTCGCCACCCCGATGGCGCCGAGCAGCGTGAAAGCGAGCGTCGGGCCGATGAAGCCGTAAACGCTGTACGCGGCGTAGACGGTACCGAACAGGATGAAAGCGCCGGCCGCCGTCAGGATCGCCGGGATATAGGCACCGGCGGCACCTTGCACCGGCACCCTGAAGCCGGTGCGCCGGATGAACTCGCCGCCGGCGACCAGCACCAGCCCGAGTGCCGCCGCCATGACAAGCCGCACGCGTGGCCCGAAAATGCCGGCCTCGATGGTGTAGCGGATCAGAAACAAGCCACCCAGCGCCAGCGCGATGCCGCCGACCCAGACCGCCCAGCGGGTACCGAGCGCCGTTTCGACGTCGGACTGGCGAGCTGCCTTCGCCGCTGCCGCCGGTTGCGCCGACTCCGGCGCGGACGGCGCCGTTGTATCGGCATCGGCCTCTGAAGCTGACACGACCGCTGCGGTCCGTGGCGATACGGCCATGTCGGCTGCGGCCGCAAGCGGGATTGCGGCATCCGCCGGTTTGCTGTCGTTTGCAGCCGGTTCCTTGGCTTGCGGCGGCAGCGCAGGCGTGCCCGAAAGCACAAGGCTGCGCAAGGCGCCAAGCTCGCGCTCGATCAGGCCGATGCGGCTCTGCTGGCGTGAAATGATGACGAACAGCACGATGATGGCGACGAGGCCAATCAGGCTTTCAAACATGGCGGTTCCCCCAAACCAGGCCAGTTGTCACTGACATTCAATGTTCAGTGACATTCAAATGCGGCGGCCAAACGGCCGGTCCATTCAACGTGCCGCCAGATTGGCCGGAAAGATCGAGCATGTTTCGGTGGCGAAAGCCAGCAGCTTTGCCGTTGGCGTCGTTCAGCGCCGCTTCCGAAACCGTCAGCGTGCGGCCCTTGTGCCACGGCCGAGCGGCGAAACGTTGCCGGGATAAGGTTCAACGTCGCTCATCTGGTGGTCTCCCCGGCGGTTTCTGCGGCGCTCGCCTTGCCGGATCCATGGCCGGGCGCATAATGCCTGCGCAAGGCGGCGAGAAACCCGGCGCGGGCGCCGGGAGGCTCGATGCCGCGCGGTTCGTAGACATGGCGGGTCAAAAAGAAGCCGGTCAGCCGGAAGGCGTCCTCGATCGCCGCCGGATCGGCGCGCAGCCCGGAGCCGCGCTGCAGGAAGGCAGGCAGCGCCAGCAGCTTGTCGCGCCACGGCGCGCCCGCCGCCCGCGACACGGCGCGGCCGGATTTCGGCGAGACATAGGCAAGGTCCTGCCTGGTGCCGGTCGCCGCACACTGGCTGAGATCGAGGCCGAAACCGAGTTCGTCGAGTACCAGCAGCTCGAAGCGGGCCACCAGCTCGCCGGCGGCATCGGCATCGTCGAGATGAGCGATCATCACCGCAAGCGTCTCGTAAAGGCCGCCATGGGCGTCACGCTCAGGCAGAAGACGCAAATGCGCGGCCATCGTCTGCAGGCCGTAGACGGCAACGGCGCTGTCCATCAGCCGGGCGGCGTTCATCTCGATAGCCTCGACTTGGAAGGTGCCGAGATGCTCGTCGAGCCGCGCCCGCCACAACAGGTCGACGCGATTGCCGGGCTGCAAGACAGGCTGCTGTTTGCGCGAACGGCCGCCGCGCACGAGACCGAGATGGCGGCCATGCGCGCACGTCATCACCTCGAGAATGGCGCTGGTTTCGCCATGCTTGCGGGTGCCGAGAATGATTCCCTCGTCGCGCCATTCCATGACGAGAGCTTGTCACCGGTTGGATGGCGAAATCAAGATGTGCGACGTATCCGCCGCCAAACCAAAACGGCCCGTAGCGTATCGCTATGGGCCGTTTTTTGCGAGATCGTCGTTTGATCAGAACGAGCGCTGGAAGCGGAAGATGCCGCCGATTGTGTCGGCATCGTCGGCATCGAAATTGTCGTAATAATCGACTTCGGCGGTGATCGTGTAACCAGGAACGATGGTGTAGGCGACGTTGGCCGCAACGGCGAAGTCTTGGTCGTCGGTATAGGAGACCTGGGCGTTCAAAGACGTCTTCTTGTTGACGGCATAGCTGCCGCCGCCCCAGACGGCAAAGTTGCCAGTCCACGGCTTGTAGAAGTTCTTCGCGACGTTGTCGTCGCTGCCGTAGCCCGCCATCACGAACAGGGTCAGGTCAGTAATCGGCTTGACGTCGAGGCGAGCTTTGCCGGCCCATTCTTCCGACGCACTGTTATAGGCGCCGACCGCGGTGATCGCACCCCAGTCACCCTTGTATTTCACGCCGCCGACGACAAACGGAACATAGCTGTCGATCGACTGACTAGCGCCGGAGCCCGTTTCGACCGAGGCGACTGCCGTAAAGCCATTACCGCCGTCGAAGTAATAACTGATCAGGTTGGTGTCCTTGGTGCCGTAAGGAATGATAGTGTCCTGGACGACGTTGCCGGCGTAGCCAATGAACGAATCATAGACAGTTTCATCCTTACCGACGCGGAAACCTCCAAGCTGGATCCAGGCGAAGTTCAGGGTAACCGCCTTGTTGTCCTGCACGCTGAAATCAACACCGCTCACGGTGTGTTTGGTGTTGCCGAAGTTGAAACGGGTCTCGGTATAGGTCTTCAACGTGCCGAGCTCGGTCTCCTGGCCGGTCCACGTCTTCAGATTGAAGCGGGCATTCTTGTTCCAGGTCTGCTGCTCGTCACCGTCCAAAAGGTCATGTGTCGTCGCGCCATCGAAAACGCGGCCGGCGTCGCCGAAGCTGGCGTCATAGCGGACATAGCCGCCGATGCGCAGGCAGGTCTCGGTGCCGGGAATGTAGAAGTAGCCGGGGCCGTAGACGTCGCAAATCTTGACGTATTCGGCGGGTTCCGGCTCGGCGACCACAACAGCGTCGGCGGCGCGCGCACCGGAGACCGCGACGAATGCCGCGGCTGAGCCGAGAAGAAGGCTCTTGATATTCATTTTCTGACCTCTCCAGTCAAAGTTAAAAATGGCTTTGGATTCATGGGTTGAACGGCTCAACGCCTCACCCACGTCGAAAAAGGCGCGCACCGCACCCCCTCTTCAGGCGGCGAACATACTCATCCGCATTCCAGTCTCAATGACGATTCCAAAAATAATCAATGTTTATATAACAGAATAAATTCATGTTGCACAAATATCACTTTATATTTTCTTCACAATTTGCCCCCGGCACAAACGAGACACTGTCACAATTGTACAAAAATATACTTATGCCATTAGCCGGCAAACCGATACGAGTCCGACATACATTCCTTCTACGTGTTCTTTTTTTGGAATAGACTTCTAACGTTGGCAGCGAGATCAAGGCGACTTCGCCATCGCTGCGTTCTGTGCGGCAAGAACGACTTCTGCCACCAGATCCCGTTTGAGCATTTCAATGGGAATACGTCCGGCGAGGCCGGGCGCGGGGCCGATCAGCCACGACCAGGCATGCCGTGGATCGGGCATCGCGGATAACACTTCCTTGATACCCGGCGCCGGCCTGCCGTCGATGAACTGGGCCAGGGGAAATACATGTTTGCGGCCACCGGTGCGCAACGCAACGACGGTGCCGCTCCGCTGCCAGCGATGCAGGGTCGAGCGCGATATGCCGAGATTTTGCTGCAGGAACGTCGACCCGGCGACCCGACCGGCCCAGTCCTCGAGCCTCATCGAGTCGAGGTCGCCCGTTCCGGCCAGGTGTTGGATGTCTGCCCCTTGGCCTTCGTGCGCCGTCGACAGATGCGTCCGGGCACGGCGTTCCGCAGCTTCGGCTGCCAATATCCGCACGAAACGCGACGCCATGCCGGGTAATCTTTCCTGCATGGTGTCGATCGCACTGATGTCGGTCGGCGCAAGCAAAGCGACGGCGGCGGCAACGGCGCCGGCGACCCTGCCCGCTGCAACGACCGCATCGCTGTTCGTAACCTTGCCTTGCCGCGCCAGCACGCGCTCGATCTCAACAGCGACGGCGTTTGCAAACTCGATCTGACGGATGGGGTCGATGCGATTCCAAGTCCTGGTCATGTCCTAATCTGGCTGCTTGCCCGCCTGTTCCGGTTTGCTCGGAAGCGGGTCTTCGCACGCCTATAGGCAGGGTGTATGACGGAGAGACGACAAACGGTAACCATGCTCGATCGCAGTATCGGCAGGAGTTCCAGCCGGTCAGCTGGCCTGTTTTGCATGAAGTATCGGAAATTTCTCAGAAACCGCTCAGGATTTCCCGTCGCGCCGGTACCCCCAAGGAACGGGTCGGCCCGACATGGCCGGCGCATGGCCTCCCGGAATGATTTCGGCCGGCTGTTCAATATGCAAGTCGACCAATCGGGCAGCCCGGCGACCGCTCAGAATCCTGAGGCGGCCAACAGGCCGCTCTGCGGATCGCCCAAACAGGCTCAGTGCGGAAATTCGAGCCCCATTTCACGGTAGCGCTCGGGATCGTCGCCCCAGTTCTCGCGCACCTTGACGAACAGGAAGAGGTGCACCTTCTGCTCGAGTATGCCTGCGATTTCCATGCGCGCGGCCTGGCCGATGGCGCGGATCGTCTCGCCCTTATGGCCGAGCACGATCTTCTTCTGGCTGTCACGCTCGACATAGATTGTCTGGTCGATGCGCACCGAGCCGTCCTTCTTCTCTTCCCATTTCTCGGTCTCGATGTGGGAGGAATAAGGCAGTTCCTGATGCAGCCTGAGATAGAGCTTTTCGCGGGTGATCTCGGCCGCGAGCTGGCGCATCGGCAGGTCGGAGATCTGGTCCTCCGGATAGTACCAGGGGCCGGCCGGCAAGGTCTCGGCGAGATAGTCGAGCAGGTCCTTGCAGCCGGACCCGGTCAGCGCCGAAACCATGAAGGTGCGCTTGAACGGCACCCTTTCGTTGGCTGCCGCCGACAATGCCAGCAACGTCTCGTGCTTGACCCGATCGACCTTGTTGAGGATCAACACCATCGGCTGCCGGACATCCTTCAGCCGCTCGAGGATGGCGTCGGCATCGCCCCGGATGCCGCGCTCGGCATCGATCAAGAGCAGCACGATATCGGCGTCCTTGGCACCGCCCCACGCTGTGGTCACCATCGCGGTGTCCAGCCGGCGCTTCGGCTTGAATATGCCCGGCGTGTCGACGAAGACGATCTGCGCGTTGTTGTGGGTGGCAATGCCGCGCACGATAGCGCGCGTGGTCTGCACCTTGTGCGTCACGATCGACACCTTGGCGCCGACCAATTGGTTGACCAGCGTCGATTTCCCCGCATTGGGCGCGCCGATCAGCGCGACGAAGCCGGAGCGGGTAGCGGGAGCTTCTGTTGCCGGAGCTTCGGTGGCGGTCATGCGGCACTCCCTTGATCGAGCCAGACGCCTTCCCGCTGCAGAAGTGCCGCGGCTGCAGCCTGCTCCGCCTCGCGCTTGGAGCGCCCGCTGCCGGTCGCCGGCGGATAGGCGCCGACCTTGACACTGACGGTGAACAGCGGATCGTGGTCCGGTCCCTCGCGGCTGTCGATTATGTAAACCGGCACTGCGCCTGCCGCCTGATGCGCCCATTCCTGGAGTTCGGTTTTCGCATCGCGACGGGCGGCGTCAATGGCTTGCGAGCGCGGCTGCCAGTATCTGTGGATGAAGGCACGGGCCGCTTCCAACCCTCCGTCGAGATAGAGCACGGCGATCAGCGATTCCAATGCATCGGCGCGCAGATTGACGCGCTTGCGCCCGTCGAGGCCGCGTACGTCCGAACCGGCGCGAATAAGTTCCGGCAGGCCGATCTCCTCGGCAATTTCCGCCAGGGCTTCAGCGTTGACCAGAGCGTTCAATCTCAGCGACAGCTCACCCTCGGCGGCGTCGGGAAATGCCGCCAGCAGCATATCGGCAACGACAAGGCCGAGAACGCGGTCGCCCAGGAATTCGAAACGTTCGTAGTCGATGCCGGCGTGACTGCCGCGAGCGCTGGCATGGGTCAGCGCCCGCTGCAGGCGCTGATGGTCGCCAAAACTGTGGCCGGTGCGCTCCCTGAGCGCCTCGGCGAGCGCATCGGCGGTCAGCCGTTTCGTCGCCGCCATGGCCCTAATTGACGAAATCGAACAGGCGCGAGGCGCGCATCAGTGACGGCCATTTCCAGATTTCGAGCGGGCTGGCGCTGCCGCCGATCGAGAAGAAAATGAGGTTGGCGCGGCCGACCAAATTCTCGTCCGGCACGAAGCCGACGGTGAAGCGGCTGTCCGACGAGTTGTCGCGATTGTCGCCCATCATGAAATAGTGACCGGGCGGCACCTTGAACTCTTTGGTATTGTCGCCGATCGAAGCCTGCGTCAGGTCGAGCGTGTCGTAGCTGACGCCGTTCGGCAGCGTCTCGCGATAGACATCGACCGGCCCGTTCTCCTCGGTGATGTCGCGGTTGTCGATCTGCCCGACCTTGACGCGCGGCACGCCCACGTCGTTGATGAAGAGCTGGCCATCCTTGACCTGGATCTTGTCGCCCGGCAGGCCGACGACGCGCTTGATATAATCGACAGAAGGATCCGGCGGAAACTTGAACACCACCACGTCGCCGCGCTTCGGCTCTGAGCCCCAGATGCGGCCCGAAAAGATGTTCGGCCCGAACGGCAGTGAATAGCGGGAGAAGCCGTAGGACCACTTGGTGACGAAGAGATAGTCGCCTTCGAGCAAAGTCGGCCGCATCGACCCGGACGGGATCGAGAACGGCTGGAACAGGAGCGTGCGGATGACCAGCGCAAGCAGCAGGGCCTGGACTATGACGCTGACGGTTTCGCCAAGTCCGCCGGATTTCTTCTGGGTTTTTTCAGCCACGCTCATGTCGTCCTCGATTGTGCGTTGGATGGTATAGAGTCTCGGCGCGCGCTGGGCAACGTCATGCCGGTGGTCAGATGCAATCAATGTGGCGCTTCTTCGACCGGCAACGCTTCAATGATCACAAAGGCTTGAGCGAGCGGAAAATCATCGGTGATGGTGAGGTGGATCACCGCGCGGTGCCCTTCAGGCAGAATTTCGTCCAGCCGCGCTGCCGCCCCATTGGTCAGCGCCATGGTCGGCTTGCCGCTGGCCAGGTTGACGACCCCCATGTCGCGCCAGAACACACCCTGCGCCAGACCGGTACCCAATGCCTTGGCGCAGGCTTCCTTGGCAGCGAAACGCTTGGCGTAGGAGGCCGCACGCGCCGCGCGGTTTTCGGAGCGCGCCTGTTCGATCTCGGTGTAGATGCGCTGGATGAAGCGCTGGCCATGGCGTTCCAGCGACTTCTCGATGCGTCTGATGTCGATGAGGTCGCTGCCGATACCGATAATCATTCGGCAGGAACTTCCGGCCCGGTTTTTCCAGCCTTTGCCGCTCTTTCGGCCAGCCGCTTGCGGCGCTGCTCGTGGAAAGTGACCATGCCCCAGCGGGTGATGCCGTAAAACAGCAGGCCGAAAACCAGGCCGAGCGGTATTGCGCCGATCGTCATCGGCTTCAGCACCGGTCCCCACAATTGCGCAAAGGAAAGATTATGCAGCATGTCGCCGAGATGCGCGGGCGGGCCATGCGCCGGCAGGTGTTCATGCAGGATCAGCTTGCCGACCTCCCAGGAGGCGGCCCATAGCAGCGGAAAGGTCAGGGGGTTGCCGAAGACCGTGCCGAGTGCTGCCGCGACAAGATTGCCGGCGATCAGCCAGCACAGGATGGCAGCAATGATGAAGTGAAAGCCAAGCGGGAAAAACGACGCGAATACGCCCGCCGCAACACCGGCGGCCACGGCATGCGGCGTGGCCCTAAGCCGCAGGATGCGCTTGGAAAAATACCGCAGCGAGCGCGAGAACGAGCGGCGCGGCCACAAATAAGTACGCACCCGCTCGAAAAAACCATCAGGCTTGCGCCGTCGAAAAAGCACTCTGTTCCTGTTCCTAGTTCCGTCAATAGCTTCACGCCGGCTTCTCCAGCCGGGCGCGACAGCCCTATGCTGCGCTCTGCGGTCGCCGAAAAGCAACTACGACTTTGATATAGCGATGCGCTGGCCGAAGAACAACGAGGCCGAGGCATCCGCTCGGTGGCCGGTCGCGCCAGCCTTGGGTATCGCCGTTCTGAACAGGGTATGATCGCGGCGAATTTAAGGAGCGTCGCTTAGGATCGATATTCGCTGACCTCGACGAGGTTGCCGTCCGGGTCACGAAAATAGACCGACATTATCGCGCCACGAGCGCCGGCACGCTCGACCGGGCCGACCTCTATCACCACACCATTGGCGGCGAGGTTGGCACATATCTCGGCGAGCGGCCGGGCAGCAATCAAGCAGAAATCTCCGGAGCCCGGCGTCGGCGCCTTGGCCTTCGGCTCGAAGGTACGCCCGACCTCATGCACATTGATCTTTTGCGTTCCAAACAGCAGCGCCGTTGGTCGATCCGGCTCGTCGAGGCGCTCGAAGCCAAGCACGCGCTGATAGAAGGCGCAGGTATCGTCCACCGAACGAACTGTCAGCACGAAATGATCGATGCCGGCAATCACGGCAGCGTCTCAGTCATATATTGCGGCTGCCCGGCTTGATCGCCGGTATGGCGGCGAGTTCGGGCGGCAGCATGTCGGCTGGATAGGCCGGAACTTCATATTCGGCGAGCGCGATCAGCGGCACGCCGACATCGGTCTTGCCGGCCGAGCGGTCGATGATGCATGCGGCGGCAACGACTTCGGCGCCAAGGCCGCGCAGGCAGTCGATGGTCTCGCGGATCGACAGGCCGGTGGTGACGATGTCCTCGACAATGACGACGCGCGATCCCTTGGCGATCTCGAAGCGGCGCAGCCTGAATTCGCCCCCTTCCCGCTCGACCCAGATCGCCGGCGCACCAAGATGGCGCGAGGTCTCATAGGCCGGGATCAGCCCGCCGATCGCCGGGCCGACGACGTAGTCGATCCTGCCGGGCACGCCAGTGCGGATCTTTTCGGCGAGCGCCTTGCACAAGCGCTCGGTCTTGTCGGCATGCATGAAAACGCGCGCCTTCTGCAGGAAGACCGGGCTGCGCAGGCCCGACGTCAGGATGAAATGCCCTTCGAGAACGGCGCCGGCCTCGCGGAAAATGCCCAGCACTTCATCGGTGTTCATCGTTCACTCCATGTCCATGGTGAATGGTGAATGGTAGTAGGGTAGTGAGAGCACCCTCTTTCACTATTCACTATTCACTATTCACTATTCACTATTCGCTATTCACCCATTCACGCGCCTTGCATCGCTGACGCTCGAATTGTCCTTTAGCTGCGACAGCAGCCGGTTCAAGTGCTTGAGGTCCCACACTTCAAGATCGATCAGCATTTCGGTGAAATCGGGCGCGGTGCGCACCATCGACAGAGTGTGGATGTTGGCGTCGTTGGATGCGACGACCTGTGCAATGTCGGCCAGCGAACCCGGCGCGTTGATGGCGGTGACCGAGACGCGCGCCGGGAACCGCTCCTTGGTGCGCTCGTCAATATCCCAGCGCACGTCGATCCAGCGCTCGGGCTGGTCGTCAAAGGCCTGCAGCGCCGGCGACTGGATCGGATAGATGGTGATACCGGTTCCCGGCTGCACGATGCCGACGATGCGATCGCCTGGCACTGCCCCCTCCGGCGCGAAGCGCACCGGCAGATCGCCGCGCACGCCGCGGATCGGCACTGCATCGTCTCGCGGCTGGTTCTTGTCCTTGCGTGCGGCGCGGCCCGGAATCTGGAACAGCATGCCGGCGGCGTTGCGGATCTTCGACCAGCCCTCCTCGCGCTGCTTGGGCGCGACCAGCGTGACACGCTCGTCCTTGTAGTCGGGAAACACCGCCTTCATGACATCGGTGGAGGCAAGTTCGCCTCGGCCGACCGCGGCCAGTACATCCTCGATGTCCTTGCGCGCCAGCCGGTGCAGCACCGGCTTCAGGCTTTCTTTGGTGAAGGTCTTGCCAGAGCGTTCGAAGGCGCGCTCCAGAATGCGGATACCGAGACCCGAATATTGCTTGCGAATGGCGTTCTTGGTGGCGCGGCGGATGGCCGAGCGTGCCTTGCCGGTAACGACCACCGATTCCCACGCCGCCGGCGGGACCTGCGCCTTCGAGCGGATGATCTCGACCTCGTCGCCGTTCTTCAGCTCCGTCATCAGCGGCATGATGCGGCCATTGACCTTGGCGCCGACGCAAGTGTCGCCGACGTCGGTGTGGACGGCATAGGCAAAGTCGATCGGCGTGGCGCCGCGCGGCAGCGCGATCAGCATGCCCTTCGGCGTGAAGCAGAATACCTGGTCCTGAAACAGTTCCAGCTTGGTGTTTTCGAGGAAGTCCTCGGGATTGTCGCCTTCGGCAAGCTGCTCGATGGTGCGCCGCAGCCAGGCATAGGCATTGGTTTCCTTCGAGATCGCATGGGCGGCACCATTCATCTTGCCACCGGTATCCTTATAGATCGAATGAGCCGCGACGCCGTATTCGGCGATCTTGTTCATTTGATAGGTGCGGATCTGCAATTCGACGCGCTGGCGCGACGGGCCGACGATGGTGGTGTGGATCGAGCGGTAGTCGTTCTGCTTCGGCGTCGAGATGTAATCCTTGAAGCGGCCGGGCACCATCGACCAGGTGGTGTGGATGGCGCCGAGCGCGCGGTAACAGTCCTCGACCGTCTCGACAACGACGCGGAAGCCGAAAATGTCGGACAGCTGCTCGAACGACAGCGCCTTGGCCTCCATCTTGCGGAATACCGACCACGGCTTCTTCTGCCGGCTCTTGACCTCGGCCTTGATCGAATATTTGTCGAACAGCGTGGAGAGCGCCTTCTCGATCTCCGACAGCACGCCCTTGTTGCGCTCGAAGATTTCGGCCAGCCGTGCGGTGACGGCGCGGTAGGCTTCCGGATTGATGAAGCGGAAGGCAATCTCCTCCAGCTCCTCGCGCATGCCTTGCATGCCCATGCGACCAGCCAGCGGCGCGTAGATGTCCATCGTCTCTTCGGCGATGCGCAGGCGCTTGGCTTCCGGCACATGGTCGAGCGTGCGCATATTGTGCAGGCGGTCGGCGAGCTTGACCAGAAGCACGCGCACGTCTTCCGAGATCGCCAGCAACAGCTTGCGCAGGTTCTCCGCCTGCTCGGCCTTCTTCGAGACGAGGTCGAGCTTCTTCAGCTTGGTCAGGCCCTCGACCAGCTTGCCCATTTCCGGGCCGAACAATTCGTCGATCTCGGCCCTGGTCGCCGTGGTGTCCTCGATCGTGTCGTGCAGCAAGGCAACGGCGATCGTCGCCTCGTCCATGTGCATTTCGGTGAGGATGGCGGCGACTTCGAGCGGATGCGAGAAATACGGGTCGCCGGAGGCGCGTTTCTGGTGGCCATGCTTCTGCATGGCGTAAACATAGGCCTTGTTGAGCAGCGCCTCGTTGACGTCAGGCTTGTAGCGCTGCACGCGCTCGACAAGCTCATACTGACGCATCATGGCCGGGATCTCGCAATGCTGAAATGAATCATGCGCCGCACTGGCGTACGGCGCATGTCATAGATAGCCACGAAACTGCCGACGCGAAAGTGTCGGCAGTTGTCGCTAAGATCAATAATCGTCGCTTTTTTCCGGCGGCACCAGGCCTTCGATGCCGGCCAACAGGTCTTCTTCGGTCATGCGATCGAAGGTGACGTTGTCCTCGGCGTCGTCGGCATCGGTGGCTGCAACGGCGCTGCCGGTCTGGTCGGCAATCGCCTCGCCATCGGCTTCCGGCTCATCGACCTCGACATGCTTCTGCAGCGAATGGATGAGATCTTCCTTGAGGTCGTCCGGCGACAGCGTCTCTTCGGCGATTTCGCGGAGCGCAACGACCGGGTTCTTGTCGTTGTCGCGCGGTACGGTGATCTGCGCGCCCTGGCTGATCTGACGGGCGCGGTGGCCGGCCAAGAGCACCAGCTCGAAGCGGTTGTCGACCTTGTCGATGCAATCTTCAACGGTTACGCGGGCCATGAGTTGCCCCTTTCATGCCTGGATTTGATGGAAAACAGGCGCGGTCCATAACCTGAACGCTGCCAAAATACAAGCTTTTATGGCGGTGCGCAGCTCTGACGCGGGCCGCCTGCGACGACACAGCGCCGATCACAATTGCTTGCGGTGCGGCATGGTGCCTTGGATTGCCGTAAAACTGGCGTTATCTCGAACGATGAAGGCCAACAGGTCTATTATCAGACCGGCCGATAGTCGCCACGCATTTAGACGACCGCTTATTTCGAAAAAGGACATTTTCCATGTTTGATCCTCGTGAAAAAATCGCTCTCTTTATCGACGGTGCCAATCTCTACGCCACCTCGCGCGCGCTGGGCTTTGACATCGATTACCGCAAACTTCTGGCGAGCTTCCAGAAACGCGGCTATCTGCTGCGCGCTTATTACTACACCGCGCTGGTCGAGGATCAGGAATACTCCTCGATACGGCCGCTGATCGACTGGCTCGACTATAACGGCTTCAAGGTGGTGACCAAACCGGCCAAGGAATTCACCGACTCGACCGGCCGGCGCAAGATTAAGGGCAATATGGATATCGAGCTGACCGTCGATGCGCTCGAGCTTGCCGATGTCGTCGACCATTATGTCATCTTTTCGGGCGACGGCGATTTCCGCACGCTGGTCGAGGCGCTGCAGCGGCGCGGGCGCAAGGTGTCGATCGTCTCGACCATGGCTTCGCAGCCGCCGATGATCTCCGACGATCTGCGCCGCCAGGCCGACCATTTCATCGACTTGATGACGCTTAAGAATGAAGTCGGCCGCGATCCGTCGGAGCGGCCGGTGCGCCGGCCCGAACCGGCCGAAGTCGACGAGGAAGACTATTGACGGTCGTTGCCTTGACCGCGCCCCTGGTCGTCTCCCCCGAACCCGATCGCGATTGCCCGCTCTGCCCGCGGTTGCACGACTTCATCGCCGAGTGGCGACGGCGCGAGCCGTCCTGGTTCAACGCGCCGGTGCCGACCTTTTTGCCGCCGGAAGGCGAGGATGCAGTGCGTCTGCTGATCGTCGGGCTGGCGCCTGGACTGCGCGGGGCGAACCGGACGGGGCGCCCCTTCACCGGCGATTTTGCCGGCGACCTGCTCTACAACACGCTGATCGCGCACGGCTTTGCGCGCGGCGAATTCAAAGCGCGACCGGATGACGGGCTGGAGCTTGTCGGTACGGCGATTACCAATGCGGTGCGCTGCGTGCCGCCGGACAACAAGCCGGTTGGCGCCGAGATAGCGACCTGCCGGACGTTCCTGGTGCCGACGATCGCGCGATTTCCAAATCTGCGCGCTGTGCTGGCGCTTGGCTCGATCGCGCACCAGTCGACCGTGCGGGCGCTCGGCCAACGCGTTGCAGCCTATCCGTTCCGGCATGGTGGGCAGCAGCAGGCCAATGGCATCACGCTGTTTTCCAGCTATCATTGCTCGCGCTACAACACCAATACCGGCGTGTTGACGGAAGCGATGTTCGTCAACGTCTTCAGTCAGATAGAAGCTTTTCTGAAGACATAGAGTCGGGCGACGCCCGCCAGGGCACGAGCCCTAGATTCGGGCGATCGCGAACAACCAGGCCGGGAGATCCAGCAACCACAGAAACAGTGCAAGCTGCAGCGCGACGCGCAGGCGTTGGATGATCCGCCAATTGCTGGCCATGTCGGATTTGATGCGCAGCGCAAGCGCTCGGTGCATCCCGTCCAGGGTTGCGGGAGGGTGCTGATCGACGAAGTCCTGGAGCAGCTTCTCTGGATCGAAACGGAACGTATAGTTATAATACGGCCACACCATAATCGCGACCAGCAGCCCGATAAGAAAAAGCAATGTCAGCGCCAGCCAGTCCCAAGGCCCCACGCCATCCAGGAGCGCCCTGCCTCCGAGGAGAGAACTCGCGAACGCGGTTGCGAAGATCAGATTGCCGGCGCGCGTATTGAGACTTTCAACCACGCCCTGCTGGTGCTGGAGGCCACGCACCGCCTCCGCATAGACAAATGCCAGGCGGGGGTCGCCGCCGTCCGTCGCAGCAGGCGGGGCGTTGCTGTCATTGGTTGATGAAGGGCGCTCCGGCATCAAATGTACTTAGCACGGCGTCGCCTGCGATATGAATAGCCACATGGGGAACGCTTCGTCGCTCTGTCTTCGGGCCATCGAGGGTGTTTTGGTGGACAGGAATAGCGTCAATCCGACGCCGTCGCTTCAGGCGCTGCGGCAAACAATGCGGCCAGCGTCGCAGGTCCGCCCTGGAGAACATTCAGGTCGACGTCGCCGCTGATGCCGTCGACGCGGCCCCGGTTGTGATACTGCCAGTAGATCCAGTTGTCATGGCCCGGCCGCAGCGCCAGCGAACGCAGCCAGCGCGGGCGGCTGGCTAGCTGCCCGGCATAGGCTTGCGCCGCCTCGTCGGTCACATAGAGGATCGCCGTCTTGCCGAACGCCGCCTCGACCGGGCCGAGGAAGGCGGAGAGTTCGGCGCTCAGCTGTTCGGGAGTTGGCCGCTGCGGGCAATTGCCGCCGAACTCGATGTCTACCACCGGCGGCAGCAAAGGCTGATCGTGCGGCACCACCGAGATGAAGTTGCGTGCCTGATCGGCACCCGGTCTGCAGAAGGTGAAGAAATGATAGGCACCGACGGCAAGACCGGCGGCGCGGGCCGCGCGCAAATTGGCGGCGAAGGCATCGTCGACATGATCGCCGCCTTCCGTCGCCTTGATCACGGCGAAGGCGACATCGTCGGCGGCAACACGCCGCCAGTCGATCTGCCGCTGATGATGGCAGACGTCGATGCCCCTGACCGGATATTTGCCGCGATCCGGAGAAAACGTCTGGAAGTAGGTATAGCCGCCGGCCAGAACGAGGCCCGCCACGAGCAGACCGGCCGCGCCCCATAAGACGATCCGGTTTTTCAAACGAGACCTATCCCTTTTGGTCCGCCCTGCCCGCCGCTATGGCTCCGGGCGTTCGTCGCTCGAAAAGCCAAATCGCTGGCTTTTTTTCCGCTTCGCGGACCGCCCCTCACCCTCGCTCTTTCAGCAGCCGGCCCTTCTCGCGCGACCAGTCGCGCTGCTTTTCGGTCTCGCGCTTGTCGTGCAGCTTCTTGCCGCGGCCAACGGCGAGCAGCAGCTTGGCACGGCCTTGGTCGTTGAAGTAGATCTTCAGCGGCACCAGCGTCATGCCTTCGCGGTCGACGCTTTGCGCCAGCTTGGCCATCTCGCGCTTGTTGAGCAGCAGTTTGCGGCGGCGGCGCGGCTCATGGTTGAAGCGGTTGGCCTGCAGATACTCCGGCAAATAGGAGTTGATCAGCCAGATCTCGCCGCCCTCGACCGAGGCGTAGCTGTCCTGGATATTGGCCTGGCCCTGGCGCAGCGATTTCACTTCCGTACCGGTCAGCACCAGGCCGGCCTCGATCGTGTCGAGCACCTCATAGGAAAACCGCGCCTTGCGGTTTTCCGCAACGGTCTTGTTGTTGGGATCGGCTTTTCTGACTTGATTCATGATGCGGAGAGGTGGCGCCTCGTCCCTAGTTTATCAAGCCGGCGTGCTTCATCGCCGCGTCGATCTTCTCGGCGGTCGACGGCTCGACCGTCATTAGCGGCGAGCGCAGCACGTTCTCGACCTTGCCCAGCTTCGACAGCGCATATTTCGCGCCGGAAACGCCGGGCTCCATGAAAATCGCCTTGTGCAGCGGCAACAGACGGTCCTGCAGGTCGAGCGCCTTGGCGCAGTCACCGGAAAGCGTTGCCTCCTGGAATTCAGCGCAAAGCCTGGGCGCGACATTTGCCGTCACCGAGATGCAACCGACGCCGCCATGCGCGTTGAAGCCGAGCGCCGAGGCGTCTTCGCCGGAGAGCTGGATGAAATCCTTGCCACAGGTGGCGCGCTGCTCCGAAACCCGCTCGACCTTGCCGGTGGCATCCTTGACGCCGACGATGTTCTTGAAGTCATGCACCAACTGGCCCATCGTCTCGGGGCTCATGTCGACCACCGAGCGCGGCGGAATGTTGTAGATGATGATCGGCAGGCTGGTTGCCTTGGCGACGGCGGCGAAATGCGCATAGAGGCCGCGCTGCGTCGGTCTGTTGTAATAGGGCGTGACGACAAGGGCCGCGTCGGCGCCCGCCTTCTCGGCATACTGGACCAGGCCGACTGCCTCATCGGTGTTGTTGGAGCCGGCGCCGGCGACGACCGGAACCCGGCCTTTGGCGACCTCGATGCAAACCTTGACGACTTGGCGGTGCTCGTCATGCGACAGCGTCGGCGACTCGCCGGTGGTGCCGACCGGGACCACGCCCGTCGTGCCTTCGGCGATCTGCCAGGCGATGAACGCGCGAAAGGCTTTCTCGTCGAAACGGCCGCTCTTTTCGAACGGTGTGACGAGCGCGGTCAGCGAGCCTCTTAGCATGTCGTCCAACTCCTTGGGACTAGCGCATGACCCCGAAAATCGCAGTCGATTTCGGAAAGGATCATGCGCCAAATTTAAATTGCTACAGCGTCCTTTGCGCGTCTGAGAAGACGCGCGGCGCTGTAGGTGTTTGTCGTGCGCGCCTTCTAGCCGAAAGCGAAGCGGCGCACCATAGTCTCGACATTGTTGCGCGGCAAGCATTGCGCCAGCAATTGCAATTCGAACGACCTCGATAAGGTTTTCTTTACGGGCCCTTCATCACAGACGAATAGACTGCAGTTCATCTGTGCCAGTGGTAGCATCGAAGAATAGGAAATGACCAAATCCATGCCGACCAGGCGGCCTCATCTTTTCGCGCTTCTCGGCGCGATCGTTGTGCTGATCCCCGGCGCGGCGGTCGGCGGCAGCGTCGATGGGCAGGTCACGTCGGCGATCCCGATGACGGAGCCGCAGAACGATGCACTGCAGCAGTCCCCTTCGCCATCCGCCAGCGTCGCGGCGCTGAAGAGCGGTCTCGATGCGCTGGCGGCAAACGACATTCAGCGCGCGCGCCAGGTGCGCGAAGCGCTGCCGGCCAAATCGCTCGATCGGCACATCCTTGCCTGGGCGATTGCGCTCTATGGCGGCGACCAGGTGCCGAGCGGCGACATCGCCGATGCGGCAAAGATGCTGCCGAACTGGCCGGGCACGATCGCCTTGCGCAGGAACAGCGAGCGCGCGCTCTATCGCGAGAATCCCACGCCGCAGGTCGTGGTGCGGGCGTTCGACGGCAGCCAGCCGCTGACCTTCGAGGGCGTGGTGATCCTTGCGCGCTCCTATGTAGCGCTAGGCAATACCAAGGCGGCGCGCTCGGTGCTGTCGCCATTCTGGCGCACCGAAAAGCTCGAAGCCAGAGACGAGGCGGCGGTCATCCGCGAGTTCGGCGCGCTGATCCCGGCCGCCGACCATCGCTTCCGCATGGAGCGCATGTTTTATGCCGATCGGGTCGCTTCGGCGCTGCGCGTCGCCGGTCTCGCCGGCGCCCAGCAATTGGCCGATGCCTGGGCGGCAGTCACCAAAGGCGACAAGAACGCGGCCATGCTGCTGAAGGCGGTGCCGGCAGCGCAGCGGGCGGCCGGCTATCTCTTTGCCGAAGCCGAATATCTGCGCAAGCAACAGAAATTTTCCGACGCCGCCGCGCTGGTGCTGAAGGCGCCGGGCGACCGCGACGCGCTGGTCGATCCGGACGCCTGGTGGGTCGAACGCCGGGTGCTGTCGCGCGAGCTGGTCGACCAGGGCGACATGAAGACCGCCTACAGAATAGTCGCCGCGCATGCCGCCGAAAGTCCCGCCAATGCTGCCGAGGCGGAATTCCATGCAGGCTGGTACGCGCTGCGCGGCCTCAACGACCCGAGCACCGCCGCCAAGCATTTTGCGCAAATCGCGGAGCTCGCCCAAGGGCCGATGTCGCTGTCGCGCGCCTATTACTGGCTCGGCCGTGCCGCCGAGGTCGGCGGTCCCGGCAGTGCCAAGGATTATTTCAGCCGTGCCGCCAGCTACGGCACGACCTTTTACGGCCAGCTCGCCGGCGAGCGTGTCGGCCGGCAGACCCTCAACATCGTCTACCCGCAGCCAAGTGCCGCCGATCGCCAGAATTTTGCCACCCGCGAGGCGGTCAGCGCCATCGAGCGGCTGCAGCAGGCAGGCTATGACCGCTATGCCGAAACCCTCTACCGCGACCTTGCCGGGCAGTTGAGCAGCCCCGGCGAACTGGCGCTGCTTGCGATGCTGGCGGAAAGACAAGGCAACCATTTCATGGCGCTGAAGGTCGGCAAGATCGCCGGCGCACGTGGCATCGACGTCGGCGCGCTGTCGCATCCGCTCGGCGTCATTCCCGACACCGCCAACATTTCCGGCTCGGGCAAGGCGCTGGCCTATGCGATTGCCCGTCAGGAAAGCGAGTTCAATATCGGCGCCGTCTCCAGCGCCGGCGCGCGAGGACTGCTGCAGCTGATGCCAGGCACGGCCAAGCAATTGGCGAAGAAGGCCGGCATGACTTTCTCGCAGGCCCGGCTGACCACCGATGCCGGCTACAACGCAACGCTGGGCGCTGCCTTTCTCGGCGAGCAGCTCGGCCGCTTCGACGGCTCCTACGTGCTGACCTTCGCCGGCTACAATGCCGGCCCCACCCGCGCCGCCCAGTGGGTGGCGAAATACGGCGATCCGCGCGGCAAGGACATCGATGCCATCGTCGACTGGATCGAGCGGATTCCCTATACGGAAACAAGAAGTTACGTCCAGCGCGTGATGGAGAACTACGAGGTCTACAAGATGCGTATCTCCGGCAAATACGACATTGTCGGGGATCTGGTGAACGGCCGGGGTTAGCCTTTCCTTCTCCCTTTGTGGGAGAAGGTGGCCGAGCGAAGCTCGGTCGGATGAGGGGTGCTCCAGCTTGGTTCCGACAGCGTCCGTCCACCCTCCCCCCAACCGTCTCGGCGCTAACGCGCCGATCCACCTTCTCCCACAAGGAGAGAAGGAAGAGCCCCCGATTTGACCGCCCCTGCCCTCGCCTGTAGCAGTCGCAAACGATCTGACAGCAGCACGGAATCGAGTGTACATGCCAAACGACGAAGGCTTCTCCGATTTCTTCTACGCCGCGCCGGACGGGCTGTCCCTGCACGCCCGCATCTACGGCGAAGCGAATTCCGGCCGCTGGCCAGTCGTTTGCCTGCCCGGCCTGACCCGCAATTGCCGTGATTTCCACGAGCTGGCGCTTTATCTGTCGACGCAGGCGAAGCGCAGGGTTGTCGCCTTCGATTATCGCGGGCGCGGGCAGTCCGCCTACGATGCCGATATCGGCCATTACAATATCGGCATCGAAGCGGGGGATATTCTCGCCGGGCTGGCTGCACTTGGCGTCGACGAGGCAGCCTTCATCGGCACCTCGCGCGGCGGACTGATCATCCATGTGCTCGGGGCGATGCGGCCGGCCGTGCTGAAGGCCGTCGTTCTCAACGACATCGGCCCGGTGATCGAGGCGCAAGGTCTCGCCCATATCCGCTCCTATCTCGACCTCGCGCCAAGGCCGAAGACGTACCAGGAGGTGGTCTGCGGCCTGCGCAGCACCCATGGCGGGGATTTTTCGGCGCTGACCGATGCGGATTGGGAGCGGATGGCGTCAGCCCTCTACCGCGAGACCGAAGAGGGATTTTTGCCCGATTTCGATCCGAGACTGGTCGACACGCTGGCAGGCCTGGACCTCACCCGGCCGCTGCCCGATCTGTGGCCGCAGTTCGACGCACTGGCGGCCATCCCGATGCTCGTCATACGCGGCGCCAATTCGATGCTGCTGTCCGCCGAAACGCTCAAGCAGATGCGGACGCGCCATACCGATATCGAGACGATCACCGCCGACGGCCAGGGGCATGCACCGTTTTTGGAGTCCGGGATCCTGCCGGGCAGGATCGCTGGTTTTTTCGATCGAGCGGAGCGGCGGGGTGGCAGGAAGTAAAGCTCAAGATCAAATAACCACCTTGAAAGCTTTACACGGACCCTATTTAGTGGTGACAGATTGTCGAAGTCGGTGCCCACGTTTCTTCCCTTCTCCCCCTGTGGGAGAAGGTGGATTGGCGCGTAGCGCCAAGACGGTTGAGGGGTGTTGGAAGAAATGAGGCGTTGGCGTTCCCTGGAACACCCCTCATCCGACCGAGCTGCGCTCGGCCACCTTCTCCCACAAGGGGAGAAGGGAGAGCCGTACGCGAGCCAGATGGGCGACACTACCGGGATTTTGCTCTTTTCACCACGGTTTTCGGAGACTTTTCGCTCTTAGCCGGCTTATTCTTCTGCTCATCCATCGCTGAATGAGCAGACAAAGCGCTTGCGCCGCCACTGTCCGCGCCACTGCACCGCGGCGTCTCCAGCACAGTGACGCAGCCGTCGAGGTCGTTGGTGGCCAGATGGGCGTAGCGCATGGTCATCGACAGCGTCTGGTGACCGAGCCACATCTGCACGCGCCTGATGTCGATGCCGCCCTGGACGAGACGCGAGGCGCAAGTATGGCGCAATATGTGCGGCACGACCTGATCGTCGGCGCCAAGCCCGACCTCGGCCTTGGCATCGTTCCAGATGGCGCGAAACTGCGCCTGGCTGAGCTTGGTGAACGGGCCTTTGGGCCGGCGGCCCTCGGTGGCCGGCAGCTTGATCACCTCTTTTACCCGCTCGGTCATCGGGATGGTGCGGCTGCGGCCGGATTTGGTGATCCAGAAACTGACGCGGTGCTCCTGGATATCATTCCAGATCAAGCCCAGCGCTTCGCCGAGGCGGCAACCGGTGTCGACGAGAAAGACGGAAAGCCGATAAGCGTCCTCGCTGCGGCTCTTGATGGCGGCGAACAGCCTGGCTTCCTCGTCCCTTTCGAGGAAACGAATCCGTCCCGCCCGCTCCTTCTGGCGGCGGAACTCGGGCAGGCTGTGGATATCTCCCATCTTGTGAGCCTTGCGCAGCAGTTTGCTGAGGGCAGCCATCTTCCGGTTGATGGTTGCGTTGCTGTTGCCGCGCTGGCGCAAGGTGCCGATAAGATTGTCGAGGGTGCTTTGGTCAAAGGCGCTGAAACGCTCCCCAAGGAGGATCTCGTCTATTTCGCCGATGAAGGAGCTGACATTGTATTTATGCCGCCCGTCATCCCAAAGTATGTCCCGGTATGCTGAAAAAAGTTCTCCGATCCTGTGCGACTTTACTTCTCGTATCTTGTTGTAACTGTATTTTATTTTTGCAGTTTGAGAAGAAAACATCGAAAAATGATCAGAGGTTCCTCCCTCTTGAATCGCATCGTTCGTCATTATTCGCCACACCCCCGAGTGGATAGGCCTAGACCTACCTGCTTGGCGGTGCCCTTTCAAGAGTTTTAAGCGTTGCGGCCGATTTCATCCACCAGTGGCGGATCCCAACGACATCGTTCCACAACCCTGTTCAGCTACCGAACCCCCTTTTCCTTCTGTTTGCGACCAGTCGCGAAAACAAAAACAGCCCGGGCGTTAAGGCGCCCGGGCTGGATTTCACTTGCCTTAAGTCCAGCCCTTAGAACGAGCGCTGGAAGCGGAGGAAGCCGCCAACGGCGTTTTTCTTGTCGCCCGGGATGCCGGTCCAGTTGTATTCATAACCGGGCAGCGAGTCGCTATCGATGTGGTGGCTGTTATGAGCCCAGTCCACTTCGGCCGTGATCGTCATGCCGGGAACGATATCGTAGGCGATATTGGCCGCGACGCCAGCTTCCTTGGCTTCGTCATACGACGCCTGCAGGTTGAACGAGGTCTTCTCGTTGATGGTGTAGGTGCCACCACCCCAGACTGCCCAGTTACCGCCCCACTGCTTGTAGAAGTTGCGCGGGAGATTGTCGTCAGAGCCGTAGCCGGCCATCAGGAACAGCGACAGGTTCTGCATCGGCGTCACGTCGAGGCGAACCTTGCCGGCCCATTCTTCCAGGCTGCTGTCATAGGCAACAACACCGCTGATGGAACCCCAGCCCTGCGTGTACTTCACGCCGCCAACGATATACGGAACATAGCTGTCGACCGAGTCGTGACCGAGAGTGGTGGCAGTATTGGCGCTGTTAAGGATAAAGCCTTCACCGGTTTCCAACGAAGCCACGGCCGAGAAGCCGTTGCCGGCATCGAAGTAGTACTGGACGACATTGGTGTCGAAGCCGCCGTAGGGAACGATCGTATCCTGGATGACGTTGCCGGCGTAGCCGGTGAACGTGTTGAAGGCTGTTTCGTCCTTACCGACGCGAAGACCACCGAGCTGGATCCAGGCGAAATTCAGCGAAACGCCTCTGCTACCAAACCTGGAAAAGTGCTCGTCGAACCCAGGCACGTCTTGATAACCGGTTCCCCAGTTGAAGCGGGTCTCGGTGTAGGTCTTCAAGGTGCCCATCTCGGTTTCCTGGCCGGTGTAGGTCCTCAGTGTGAAGCGAGCCTGCTTGTAATAGCCGTCGTTGACGTTGTCTTCACCATCCAAGGCATCCGACAGGTCCTGGTACCTGGCGCCGTCGAACGAGCCAGCCTGGCCCACGGAGATGTCATAGCGGACATAGCCGCCGATGCGCAGGCAGATTTCGGTGCCGGGGATGTAGTAGTAGCCAGCGCCGTAGACGTCGCAGATCTTGACGTATTCAGCGGGTTCCGGCTCGGCGACGACGACGGCGTCGGCGGCGCGCGCACCGGAAACTGCGATCAGTGCCGCAGCGGAGCCGAGAAGAAGGCTCTTGATGTTCATTTTCTGACCTCCAGTCAGAATCGGGACGGAGGTCGGCGAAAAGCAACTCGTTGGGTTCGTTTTTATTTATATTTCAAATAGATAGGTCCTAAGGCCGTCAGCGAGGCTCTGTCGGCCAAAAACGTTTACTCGCAAAGGCCTTGCCCGAACCGGTCTTGAAATATCGCTCGAGTTGCCGTGCGTTGGCCTCGGTTTCAACCCCGATGTAGGCCTTCAAGATTGCAGCCAGATAAGCCTTAGTCGAAGTCACATAGCCTGATCGGTGCGAATCAAAACGGCGTCGAAGATCGTTGATCGATCCGACATAGACATCGCCGTTACGGAGTTGCAGAAAATAGACGTACCACATGGTCCCCCTACGCTACTTCGTAGCTTCGGGCGACACCCTACGCCCAAAATGCGGTTTCGGGTGGTCTGCCACCCGAAGCCCGCAGGGCGTAGGGTGGCGGAGAGGATGGGATTCGAACCCACGAGAAGCTTTTGACCTCTACTCCCTTAGCAGGGGAGCGCCTTCGACCACTCGGCCACCTCTCCGTTGCGCCGGTGGATAAAGAAAAGCGCCGGCACAATCAACAAGCTGGCGCTATTATCCTTGAAAAATCGACCCTTCGCCAAAGCGCCGCCCGGCGATGTGGCGATTCTGCGGCAATTCCCTGGTTCGCGACTCGGGCCATGGTCACATTTCAGGCCGACCATCGCCGGAATCCGCCGTTTGCTACGGCTTGCGAAGGGCTGTTGGTTAACGGGAGCTTTCGGAGTGAGGCCAAATCGTGTCATTTGTGCAACAACGCTGGGGTATAGCGCCAACACAAACCTTTTGCCGGTACGATCGTGGTTGAACGCCGCCGTCTCATGGGTAATGTCGGGTTTGAAGGAGCGGCGCGGTGCGCATCTTTTTCGGTAGTGGGGATGGGGCAGGGAACGCTGTCCTTCAGCAAAGAATACCCAGACCCGTTTTTTAACTTTTGACTGGAGGTCAGAAAATGAACATCAAGAGCCTTCTTCTCGGCTCCGCTGCGGCACTGATCGCAGTTTCCGGTGCGCGCGCCGCCGACGCCGTCGTCGTCGCCGAGCCGGAACCCGCTGAATACGTCAAGATTTGCGACGTCTACGGCGCTGGCTATTTCTACATCCCCGGCACCGAAACCTGCCTGCGCATCGGCGGCTACGTCCGCTATGACATCGGCATCGGCGACGTCGGCTCATTCGACGGTGCAAAGACCACCGATCAGCAGGACGGCGACTCGCAGGATACCTACTACAAGCACGCCCGCTTCACGCTGAAGACCTGGACCGGCCAGGAAACCGAGCTCGGCACCTTGAAGACCTACACCGAGACGCGCTTCAACTGGGGTAACCACAACGATTACCTTGATGACAACTTCAATGGCGGTACGAGCGTTTCGCTGAACTTTGCCTGGGTCCAGCTCGGTGGTCTGCGCGTCGGCAAGGACGAATCGGCCTTCGATACCTTCATCGGCTACGCCGGCAATGTCATCCAGGATACGCTGGTCCCCTATGGCGGCTTCGACACCAATGTCGTCCAGTACTACTTCGATGCCGGCAACGGCTTCTCGGCCGTGGCTTCGTTGGAAACCGGTTCGGGCAGTGCCGCTGCGGATCCTGGCATTTTCCAAGACAGCAACAGCGGCAATGATTCCATCGACAGCTATGTCCCGTATGTCGTCGGCGGTATCAAATACACACAGGGCTGGGGCTCGATCACCGGTGTCGCCGCCTATGACAGCACCTGGGAAGAGTGGGCCGGCAAGGTTCGCGTCGACGTTACGCCGATACAGAACCTGACGCTGTTCATCATGGCCGGCTACGGCTCTGACGACAACATCGACCGCAACTTCTACAAGCAATGGGGCGGCAACTGGGCAGTCTGGGGTGGTGGCACTTACACCATAAACGAGAAGACCTCGTTCAACCTCCAGGCGTCGGCTGACGATGACAAAAACTACGGCGTCGCCGCGAACATTGCCTACGATATCGTTCCCGGTCTCACGATCACTGCCGAAGTCGATTGGGCCCGCGACGGTCAGTTTGACAAAGCCTACGATCGCAACTGGACCAATGCCGACGACAAGGACAGCGTCGGCGGCATGCTCCGCTTCCAGCGCTCATTCTAACAGTCCGAGCTAGATTGAGATTGAACCCGGCGGGCAACCGCCGGGTTTTTCGTATCGGCGCGACGCAGCTGTCAACGCTCGATGCATAATGCAGGCTGCTGCTGAGCAGCCGATCGCAGGGCTGGTCGAATGCAATGCTCGCTCCGCACGCTTGTTCGTGCAAAAGAAAAACTTGGGTCGATCTGAAGAGCTGGCTTACCGGATCAATGTATCTCGACAGCAAGTCACGATCGACCTCGGCCGATCGGGCGCATCCTACTTGTTCAAATTTCAGCCAGATCGCCCAAGGCGTCAATCAGCGGCTGAATTGCGCTCTCATACTTTTTCCAGCGTTTGACGGATGAACTATAGATCGGCTGCCGGACCTGCCAGCGGCTGGGGGTATTGACCGATCCGCTCCTCTCGAAAAAGCGCAGGCAGGCATCGTCCCAAGGCAAGCCGAGATGATCGATGAGACGGCGCGATTGCGTCTCCTGATCCGCAACCAGCGTCTCATAGCGGCTTTCGAAAATACGTCCGGGAAAGACCTTGTCCCAGTGCCGCATCAAGCGATCATATTCGCGGTAGTACAACCCGAGTGTCTCAAGGTCGGCGTTGTAGCCGTGGTCCTTGGTGAAATGCAAGACGAAGCAGGACACGCAATTGTCGATAGCATCGCGCCGGCAATGAATGATGCGCGCGTTGGGAAAGAGAATTCCAATCACGCCGACAAACTCGAAGTTGTGCGGCATCTTATCGACGATGCGGGGCGCGGCAGGCGCGTGCTGGCGCAGATAAGACAGGTATTCTTCGGCCAGCGCCCTCGACTGATCCCTCGTCATCGACATAATCGAACTGCGCAGGTCCTCATCCGACAGTATTCTAAAGCCCATCGAGTTCGCGATTCGCCGCAGCTTCGTAAGCTCCCCGGCGCCATGGACATCCGGATGGCTCGCGCAGATCTGCTCCGTCAGCGTCGTCCCCGACCGGGGCATGCCCAGCACAAACACAGGCACTTCAGACGGACTGCCGTGGCCAGCCTTGGCTTCCAATAGTGACGGGCTGAATATCTCGATCATGGAATCGACGCTTCGGCGGTAGTACTCCAGGTCGAAATTGTGACCAGCGGCCTTTTTCGCCCTCTTGAAGTGATCTATCGCCTCTTCATAGCGCTGAAGATCGTTCAGCACTTTGCCTGCCGCGTGGTGGAGCTGCGATGCAGCAACGGGTTCGAGCCTGGGATTGGAGAGTTCGCGCAGGATAGAGTCGAGCTCGGCAGGTTTTTCGATGAACTTTTGCGTGTCGACCAGGTAATTGTAGGCTGCCCCAACATCGACGCGACGTTCTATTGCCTGATCGAGATAGGCTCTGGCTTCGTCCATGCGGCCGAGGCTGGTGAGCGCACCAGCCAGACCAATCCGGACCATGGGATGGTCGCCGTTGATCTTTAGCGCCTTCTCGTAAAGGGGCAAAGCCATCTCGGCCTTGTCGAAGTTGACGTAGGCACGCGCTAGTCCGCAAAGCGCTTCCACCAGATCGGGTTTCAATTCGCAGGCGCGCTGCAGGTGCCTGATCGCAAGCAAGCTGTCGCCAAGCTTCAGACCGGCCTCTCCCAGGCTAAGGTGGAAATATGGATTCTGAGGCGTCTGGCTTACTGCCCGCGCAAAATATTTGAGAGCCAACTCGTCGTCGATACCGAGCCCCAACGTGCCGAGGATGTAGAGCGAAAGCGGGTGGTTGGGCGTGCGGGCGAGAACGCGATGGCATAATTCCTCCGCCTCCGGGAGCCGCTTGGCTTGCTGAAGTTCGAGCGCCTGTCGCAGCAGCATGTCGTCAGCTTGCGCGCGCGAGGGCGATTTCACTTTCGACGGCTGCACTTTCGGCGCCGAACGGGACTTTATGTGTTTGGACCAAGCGGGCGGCAGTCGGTTGCTCATCATGTCTCGCTAGCAAAATGGTCCGGGAGAATCCAGCCTGGCCTGAAGGGCTGGCCTATCCTGTCGGGCGCCCTCCTTGTTCAAAGTTCGGCTAGGTCGCCCAAGGCGTCAATCAGCGGCTGGATCTTGCTCTCATAATTTTTCCATTGCTTGATGGACGAGTTGTAGATGGGTTGCCGAACCTGCCAGCGACTGGCCGTGTTGACCGAACCGTCATTCTCGAAGAAGCGCAGGCAGGCATCGTCCCAGGGCAATCCAAGATGATCGATCAGACGGCGCGATTGTGCCTCCTGATCCGCAACCAGCGTCTCGTAGCGACTTTCGAAGATGCGTCCCGGAAAAACCTTGTCCCAATGTCGCATCAGGCGATCATATTCACGATAATACAGCCCGAGCGTCTGCAGGTCGGTGATGTAGCTGTGTCCCTTGGAGAAATTCAGGAAAAAGCATGAGAGGCAATTGTCGATGGCGTCGCGGCGACAGTGAATAATCCGCGCGTTGGGGAAAAGAAGGCCTATGAGACCGACCAGTTCGAAATTCTGGGGCATTTTGTCGACTATGCGAAGTGCGGTCGGCGCACGCTCACGAAGGTAGGACAGGTGCCCCTCGGTCAGCATCTTGGCTAGGTCGGGGGTGATCGGCACGATCGATTGGCCCAAGCCCTGTGCCGAAAGCCTCGTAAGGCCGACAGCATTTGCAGTTCGTCTTAGCTTGCTGAGTTCTCCTGCGCCGTGAACATCCGGGTGGCTCGCGCAAATCTGCTCGGTCAGGGTGGTCCCCGAGCGGGGCATGCCCAGTACAAACACGGGCACTTCCGATGGGCTTCCATAACCCGCCTTGGCAGCCAACATATCCGGGTTGAAGAACTCGATCGTGGAGTCGACCCAGCGGCGATAGGTTTCCAGATCGAACTTATAGCCGGCGACCTGTTTGGCTTTCTTGAAATGATCTATCGCGTCGTCGTAGCGCTTAAGGTCGTTCAGCACCTTGCCGGCAGCGTGATGAAGTGTCATCGCACTGTCCGGGTCAAGCTTTGGGTTGCCAAGCTCGCGCAAGATGGACTTAAGTTCCGCCGGCTCTTCAGTGAATTTGCGCGTGCGCACAAGCTCATTATAGGCGGCTGGCATGGCTATGCGACGTTCGATCGCCTCTTTCAGATAGATTTCGGCTTCGTCCATGCGGCCGAGACCGATGAGGGCACTGGCCAATCCCGCCCGAACGCGAGGATGATCGCGGTTGATCTTGAGCGCTCTCTCGTAAAGCGGCAGAGCCATGTCAGCCTTGTCGAATTCGACGTAAGCGCGTCCCAACGCGCAAAGCGCTTCCAGCAAATCCGGCTTCAGCTTCAATGCTTGCTGAATATGCGTGATTGCGGGCGAATATTCGCTGACCTTCAGATAGGTTTCACCCAGACTAAGGTGGTAATAGGGGTTTCGAGGCTCCTCGCCGACGGCTCGCGCCAAATATCGCAATGCAATTTCATCGTCGAGCCCGATGAATAGCGTGCCCATGATATACAATGCCAAGGGATGGTTGGGCGTGCGCTCCAGCACGCGACGGCACAGTTCCTTAGCCTCGGCCAACCGCTTGGCCTGCTGAAAGTCATATGCCTGTTTCAGCAGCATGTCGTCAGCCTGCGCCCGCGACAATGGTTTGGCTTTCGGCGGTTCCACTTTCGGCGCCGAGCGGGACTTTATATGTTTGGACCAGGCGGGCGGCAGTCGGTTGCTCATCATGTCTCGCTAGCAAAATGATCCGGGAGAATCCAGCCTGACGTGCCCGCCTGCCGCGGAACTTGCGCAGGCCAAGCTGGCAGGCTAGCAAGAAGGCCCCCTTTCGAACGAGCCCTATCATGCGCCTGCGCCCTCCCCTTACGCCGCTCATCGACGCGCTTCCCTCCACGGTACCGTTTGTCGGCCCGGAGGCGCAGGAGCGTGATCGCGGCCGCGCCTTTCGCGCCCGCATCGGCGCCAATGAGAGCAGCTTTGGCCCTTCGCCGCGCGTCGTTGCCCGCATGGCCGAGATTGCCGGCGACATGTGGATGTACTGCGACCCTGACAATCACGATTTGAAGGTAGCCGTGGCCCGGCATCTCGGTGTCGGCGCCGAAAACGTCGTCGTCGGCGAAGGCATAGACGGGCTGCTCAGCCTGGTTGCGCGCATGTATGTGGCGCCGGGCGATGCGGTGGTGACCTCGCTCGGCGCCTATCCGACCTTCAACTTTCATGTTGCCGGCGTCGGCGGCCGGCTGGTCGCAGTGCCCTACGAGAACGATCGGGAAAACCTCGACGGCCTGCTGGCGGCAGTGGCCAGGGAAAAGGCGCCACTGGTCTACCTGTCCAATCCGGACAATCCGATGGGCAGCTGGTGGGAAGCCGCCGAGCTCAGCCGCTTCATCGAAGCCTTGCCGGAAACCACAATGCTGGTGCTCGACGAAGCCTATGGCGAATTAGGGCCAGCCTCAGCGCTGCCGCCGATCGATGTGGCGCGGCCGAACGTCATTCATATGCGCACCTTCTCCAAGGCCTATGGGCTGGCCGGCATACGCTGCGGCTATGCGGTGGCCGAGGCCCAGGTGATTCGGGACTTCGAGAAGATCCGCAACCACTATGGCGTCAGCCGCATGGCGCAGATCGCCGGTGTCGAGGCGCTTGCCGATCAGGCCTGGCTGGATAGCGTGGTGGCGCGGGTCGCCGCCGGCCGCCGGCGTATCGCCGCAATAGCCGAAGCGAACGGGCTGAAGCCGCTGCCTTCGGCGACCAATTTCGTCACCATCGACTGCGGCCGCGACGGCGCTTTCGCACTGAAAGTGCTGCAGACGCTGTTATCACGCGACGTCTTCATCCGCAAGCCGATGGTGCCGGTTCTCGACCGCTGCATCCGGGTCAGTGTCGGCCTCGACCACGAGCTCGACATCTTTGCCGAGGAACTGCCTGGCGCACTGGCGGCAGCGCGGGGGAACTGAAGAGCGCAACGCCGGGATTCCAGTGCTGCCCGCTATTTCTCCCCGAGCAGGCGCATGACGCACTTCAAGGCGTCCGATAATTCGGCAGCCGCGTCATCGGCGAGGCCGGCCGTCAGCCGGGCGAGGTCGCGATCCGCCGCAGCCTGAAGCCTGGCGAGCTCAGCACTTCCGCGAGCGGTCAGCGACAGGATACGTCTGCGCCGATCGGCTGGGTCAGAGCGTGTCTCGGTCAGGCCAGCGGCGGCGAACCTCCTCAGGACGCGTGTGACATAGGCCGGATCGAGCCGGAGTTCGGCAGCGATTTCGGAGGCCGCCGGCCGGAGATCGAGGTGGAACGCCCGTGCAAGAAACCCTGCCTCACCGCCGCTATTGGCGACAGCGCGGGATCGGCCGCCCAATTCGAACAGCAGCCGCGCCTCGCCCAGCGTATAGGCGCTGTGCGTCAAGGTCAGGTCGAGCAGCCCGATCAGGCGCGTGTAGAAGCGATTGAAGCCACGTATCTCCGCGACAAGGGCATTCCGATCGGCCGGCATGTCGACCTCCTTCGGACGGACCGCTCCGTCAGGGCCATGATCGCCTATTATTTGACTTAGTCAATCATCGGTGGAGGCGCCACCCATCTCGCAGTGCGAAATCTGGCGGATAGCGACCGGAGAGAAACCTTCGATGCACGTTGCGCGGTTGAATTTGCGCGGCGATGCGCCAGACTCGACTCAAAGGATGGAGAGCGCGATGACCGATCGTACGGTGCAGGTACGCATATACGGCAAGGTGCAAGGCGTCAGCTACCGGGTTTGGGTGCGGCGCGAGGCGTCGGCGCTTGGCCTTGCCGGGTGGGTGCGCAACGAAGTTGACGGCTCGGTGACAGCCTTGATTGCAGGAACCGGGGCGGCGGTCTCGACGATGATCGAACGGTTTTGGCAAGGGCCGCCAGGGGCAGCGGTTTCAAAGGTCGATGTCGAAGAGATCGAGGCTCGCGACACGTCGGCCGATTTCAGGATTGTTGCCTAGCAAGGCATGGTCCTGCTCATTCGCTTCCATCGCACAAAATTCTCCAGGGTGCAGATAGAGCAAATCTGAAGCCATTGCCCTGCCCGGACATGCCTCGGTTCTTGAATTAATTGAACGTTTGTTTTATTGTCCGCGAAAAGGCGGCTTGTCATGGCGCGTACGACCGGTTCCGACGGAGAGAAGACCGAAGCTGCGGTCCGCGAGGCGGCGGTCAGCCTGATTGCGCGTCTTGGCTACGAGGCGATGTCGATGCGCCAACTGGCGGCCGAGGTCGGCGTCCAGGCAGCGGCGCTGTACCGCTACTTCCCGACCAAGCAGGACCTTCTGTTCATGCTGATGCGTGAGCATATGGAAGGCTTGATCGAGGCGTGGCGCGCAACACGCCCTGTCGGCGCCGATCCGGCAGCGCGGCTTGCCGCTTATGTCGAAAACCACATCGCTTTCCATATCGAACGCCGCCACTCCACCCATGTCTCGAACATGGAGCTGCGCAGCCTGTCGCATGAAAAACTCACGCAGATCCTGCGCATGCGCACGGCCTACGAGAAGGAGCTGCGCGCCATCCTGCGCGACGGCGTCGAAGGGGGGTTATTCAGCATCGAAGACACCGGGCTCACCGCCATGGCGCTGATCCAGATGATGACCGGCGTCATCGTCTGGTTCCGGCCGGGCGAACGGCTGTCGATCGCCGAAGTCACCGCTACATATCTAGCAATGACAATGCGCCTTGTTGGAGCAAAGAGCGATGGCGCGAGGACGAGCCACGGCGCCGTGCGTCCATTCGAGCGCGCAACGGACGCTGCAGCACTTTGATTTCGCGCATGATCCCGATTTTCGCGGTCGTGCGCCGGGAGGAACGGCATGTACACGCATACGCTCAACTTCGGGCTTGACGAAGACATCGAGGCGCTGCGCGACCTGGTGCGGCGCTTCGCCCAGGAAAAGATCGCACCGATCGCCGCCGAGATCGACCGCTCGAACGAATTCCCGGCACATCTGTGGGCGGAGCTCGGCGGGCTCGGCCTGCTCGGCATCACCGCCGATCCCGATTTCGCCGGCAGCGGCATGGGCTACCTCGCCCATGTCGTGGCGATGGAGGAGATTTCGCGCGCCTCGGCCTCGGTCGGCCTCTCCTACGGCGCCCATTCCAACCTCTGCGTCAACCAGATCAACCGCTGGGCGACGCAGGCGCAGAAGGAAAAATATCTGCCTTCGCTCTGCAGCGGCGAGAAGGTCGGCGCACTGGCGATGTCGGAATCGGGAGCCGGCTCCGATGTGGTGTCGCTGCGCCTGCGCGCCGAAAAGCGCAATGATCGCTATGTGCTCAATGGCACCAAAATGTGGATCACCAACGGGCCGGATGCCGACACGCTGGTCGTCTACGCCAGGACCGATCCGGAACTCCATTCGCGCGGCATCACCGCTTTCATCGTCGAAAAGGCCTTTGCCGGTTTTTCCGTGGCGCAAAAGCTCGACAAGCTCGGCATGCGCGGCTCGAACACCGGCGAGCTGGTGTTCGAGAATGTCGAAGTGCCGTTCGACAATGTGCTGCACGAGGAAGGGCGCGGCGTCGAGGTGCTGATGTCGGGCCTCGACTACGAACGCGCCGTGCTGGCCGGCGGCCCGATCGGGCTGATGGCTGCGTGCCTCGACGTGGCGATCCCTTACGTGCACGAACGCAGGCAGTTCGGCCAGCCGATCGGCGAGTTCCAGCTGGTGCAAGGCAAGCTAGCCGACATGTATGCGACGATGAACGCGGCGCGCGCCTACGTCTATGCCGTGGCCGCCGCTTGCGATCGCGGTGAGACGGCCCGCAAGGATGCTGCCGGCTGTATTCTCTTCGCCGCCGAAAAGGCAACGCTGATGGCGCTCGACGCCATCCAACTTTTGGGCGGCAACGGCTACATCAACGACTACCCGACCGGCCGGCTTTTGCGCGACGCCAAGCTCTACGAGATCGGCGCCGGCACCAGCGAAATCCGTCGCTGGCTGATCGGGCGGGAAATCATGGTGGAGGGCGCCTGATGGCGTCTTTTTGAGATTTTGCCAGAAGCCGCACGATGTGGCATACTTCGGAATATGTGCCACAACACAGGCGAGACGGACCATGGCTGGCAAAACGGGAAAGTCCGGATTTGACGAAGATCCGCAAGCACGGTTCGATGCCGGCGCTCGCCAACCACAGCTTCGTGCTCCGGCGAAACGCGAGCGTGTCAAGCTTGGCGAGGGCGGGCGCTTCGTCATTCCTGCCGCGATGCGCGAGGAGATGGGCGTGAAGCCTGGCGAGGACATGATCCTTCATGTCGAAAACGGCGAGCTGCGGGTAAGATCGTGGCTGCAGAATCTGCGACGCGTCCAGGCCGAATTGTCGACGCTGAAACAGCCCGGTGAAAGCGTCGTCGACGAATTTCTGAAGGAGCGGCGGGAAGAGCAGCGTCGAAGCGACAAGCGTCTGGACCGGCTTCACGCCGAAGGGACGACAGGAAAGCGGGCGAAATGAAGCCCTACGTCATGGACAGTTCGGCGGCGCTCGCAATCCTGCTCAACGAGCAAGGCACCGATAATGCTTTGGGGTTCGCGCCGGATGCACAATGCAGTTCGGTCAATGCGGCCGAAATCATCGCCAAGCTGATCGACAAGGGACGCAGCATGGAACAGGCCGCGGACGACCTCGCCAGTCTCGGCATGCCGATCGCCGTTTTCGACGACGCGATGGGCATCGCCGCTGGGCAGCTTCGCCAATTGACGCGGCATCGCGGCTTGTCGCTGGGCGATCGGGCTTGCCTGGCGCTGGCAATTCGCGAGAATGCCATTGCCGTCACCGCTGATCGCGATTGGGGCGACCTCGATGTCGGCTGCAAGATCGAGCTGATCCGGTAGCGCCATGGCCCCCCTCACCTCTCAGATGTCGTCCGCCTCCGATGCCTTCCGCGGCAATGCCGAGCGCATGCGGGCGCTAGTCGCCGATATTGCTGAAAAAGCCGCCGCCATCGAGCGCGGTGGCTCGGAAGAGGCGCGTGAGCGGCACGTCTCCCGCGGCAAGCTCCTGCCGCGGCAACGCCTAGCCCAATTGCTCGATACAGGCTCGCCCTTCCTCGAAATCGGCCAGTTCGCGGCATGGTCGATGTATGGCGAGGACATCCCTTCGGCCGGCCTCATCGCCGGCATCGGCCGCGTCGAAGGCACCGAAGTGATGGTCGTCGTCAATGACGCCACGGTGAAGGGCGGCACCTATTATCCACTGACGGTGAAGAAGCATCTGCGTGCACAGGAGATCGCATTGCAGAACAATCTGCCTTGCGTCTATCTGGTCGACAGCGGCGGCGCCAATCTGCCCAACCAGGACGAGGTGTTTCCCGACCGCGATCATTTCGGCCGCATCTTCTACAACCAGGCCAACATGTCGGCCGCCGGCATTCCGCAGATCGCCTGCGTCATGGGTTCGTGCACGGCCGGCGGCGCCTATGTGCCTGCGATGTCGGACGAGACAATCATGGTGCGCAACCAGGCGACCATCTTTCTCGGCGGGCCGCCGCTGGTGAAGGCGGCCACCGGCGAGGACGTCACCGCCGAGGACCTCGGTGGCGCCGACGTGCACACAAGGCTTTCCGGCGTTGCCGACCACTATGCGCTCGACGACGAGCATGCGCTGGCCATATGCCGGCGTATCGTCAAAAACCTGAATCGGAACAAGACTGTAAGCCTTGCCTTACAGAAATCGATTCCGCCGCTTCACGATCCACATGAACTCTACGGCATCGTGCCGACGGATCTGCGCCAGCCCTACGACGTGCGCGAGGTAATCGCCCGCACCGTCGACGGTTCCGAGTTCGATGAGTTCAAGCAGAATTATGGCACCACGCTGGTCACCGGTTTCGCCCATCTCAGCGGCATGCCGGTCGGCATCGTCGCCAACAATGGCGTGCTGTTTTCGGAAAGCGCGCTGAAGGGCGCGCACTTCATCGAGCTGTGCTGCCAGCGCAAGATCCCGCTGATTTTCCTGCAGAACATCACCGGCTTCATGGTCGGGCGAAAATACGAGGCCGGCGGCATCGCCAAGGACGGCGCCAAGCTGGTCATGGCGGTCGCAACGGCCAAGGTGCCGAAGGTGACCGTGATCATCGGCGGCTCGTTCGGTGCCGGCAATTACGGCATGTGCGGACGCGCCTATTCGCCACGCTTCCTGTGGATGTGGCCGAATGCCCGCATTTCGGTGATGGGCGGCGAGCAGGCGGCAACGGTGCTGGCCGTGGTCAAGCGCGAAGGCATCGAGCGCAAGGGCGGGGAATGGAGCGCTGAGGAGGAAGCGAAATTCAAGAAGCCGATTCTGATGAAGTACGAGCACGAGGGACACCCGCTCTATTCGTCGGCAAGGCTCTGGGACGACGGCATCATCGACCCGGCCAAGACCCGCGAGGTGCTGGCGCTCAGCCTTTCGGCCGCGCTCAACGCCGAGGTCGAGGAGACAAAATTCGGCGTGTTCAGGATGTGAGATGAGCGATACCGGCCAGAGGATTCGCATTCAAACCGGCGACATCACGAAGCTGGCGGTCGATGCCATCGTCAACGCCGCCAATACCTCTCTTCTCGGAGGCGGCGGCGTCGACGGCGCTATCCACCGCGCGGCCGGCCCCGAGCTTGTGGCAGAATGCCGGACCTTGCATGGCTGCAAGGTCGGAGACGCAAAAATCACCAAGGGCTACAGGCTGCCCGCGCGCTACGTCATTCATACGGTCGGGCCGGTCTGGCAAGGTGGCAGCAAAGGAGAAGCCGAACTGCTCGCCTCCTGCTATCGCCGGTCGCTCGAAATCGCCGCCGCAAAGGACTGCCGGACGGTGGCGTTTCCTGCGATCTCGACCGGGGCCTACCGCTATCCGAAGGATCAGGCGACGCAAATTGCTGTCGGGACCGTGAGCGCCTTCATCGGCCAGAACATCGTTCCGGAAACCGTCATTTTCTGCTGCTTCGACGAGCCGACGGCCGAATTGTATCAGCGGGTCGTCGCTGCACTCGGCAGGGTGTGACCCTGCGCGGGAGACAACCCACCACATCTCCAGACTATTTTTTGCTTCTCGATCTGGCCAGACGAAAGAATCACGGCTATTGATCATCGCAAATACCAATGGGGATTGGGCGAAGATGAGGCGGCGGGTTTTTCAGAGAACAACTGTGCATTTACTTGCAGGGTTGCTTATATTAGTGACCCCTGGCATCGGCGCAGCGGAGTCGCTGGCGGGAAGCAAGGGCGAGACCCGTTTCTATCCCTATTTGCCGCAGAGCCCGAAGGATCCGTGTACCAGGGCCCACAAGGCCTATGTAGCGGCCGGCGGCCATTCAGCCTATGCAACCACTCCGTATTCCCGGGTGCGTTTTCTGTACATCATCTGCGGCTCGCGCTTGAATGCACCGTCACAGCAAGCTGCCGAAGAATTGGCGTTGAAATCCTGTCAGGCCGCCCGCAACAGTTACAGAGTTACAACAGGCGGCGGCTGCGAAATCGCTGCCTCCAAGTAGGCGAATATATTTCAGTGTTTGGGGTTCAAATGGGTTTGGCAATGAAATCTTTATCAATCAAGCGAGCAACCATGTCGGTACTTGCACTGCTTGTGGCCTCTGCACCGAATGTCGGCGCCGCCGAATCGCTGGCGGGAAGCAAGGGCGACAGCCGCTTTCCGGTCTATTTTGCACCGGGTACAATCGGAGGCTGCGGCAAGAATTACAAGGACTATGTGGCGGCTGGCGGTCACTCGGCCTATGCGATGACGCCATTCAACTGGGCAACCGAATTCACTATTTGCGGTGCTTATCTGAATGCAACATCCCAGAAGGCTGCGGAGGCGCTGGCGTTGAAATCCTGCCAGTCCGCGCGCAGCAAGTACAAGGTCACGACTGCAGGGGCCTGCGCCATAGCTGCCTCCAAATAGACCGACACTCGTCGGCCTTCGACGTATTCAATGGGTGGGAAAAATGAAATCTATAGGCGTCAAACAAGCAGTCTTCTCGCTAATAACCGGGTTGCTTCTAATCTCGAGCCCCAATGTCGGCGCGGCGGAATCGCTGGCTGGAAGCAAGGGCGACGTCCGCTTCTACCCGTATTTTCCGGCGACCGCGGATCGGCCATGCACCAAGGCATATAAGGCCTATGTGGCGGCCAGCGGCCATTCAGCTTATGCGACCACTCCGTATTCCCGGGTGCGTTCGTTGTACATCCTGTGCGGCTCGCGCTTGAATGCGCCCTCGCAAAAGGCTGCCGAGGATATGGCGATGAAATCCTGCCAGGTCACCCGCGACCGTTACAGGGTCACGACCGGGGGAGCTTGCGAAATCGCGGCCTCAAAGTAGGCAGGCCTCGCTTGCCTACCCTTTGACCGCCAGACTACAAAGCAGGGCATTGCCGCAGTTCGCGTGACGAGAATTCGCGCCGTTGGCGGCAGCTCTGCCTGTGGAGGCCCGATGTTCGCCAAGATCCTGATCGCCAACCGTGGCGAGATCGCCTGCCGGGTGATCCGCACGGCACGCAGGATGGGTGTGCGCAGCGTCGCCGTCTATTCCGACGCCGACAATCGCGCCTTGCATGTCGAAATGGCCGACGAAGCGGTGCATATCGGCGCCTCTCCCGCCAACGAAAGCTATCTGCGCGGCGACAAGATCATCGCGGCGGCCTTGGCCACAGGTGCCGAGGCCATCCATCCGGGCTACGGCTTTCTTTCGGAAAACCCTGATTTCGTCGACCAGGTGGTCGCGGCGGGGCTGATCTTCATTGGCCCGTCGGCGGCCTCGATCCGCGCCATGGGACTGAAGGACGCGGCCAAGCGGCTGATGGAAAAGGCCGGCGTGCCTGTCGTTCCGGGCTACCATGGCGAAGCGCAGGAGATCGTGTTGCTCGCCTCCAAGGCGCGCGAGATAGGCTACCCCGTACTGATCAAGGCGCGCGCCGGCGGCGGCGGCAAAGGCATGCGGCGCGTCGAGCATCCCGATGATTTTTCGGAAGCACTGTCGGGCGCGCGGCGCGAGGCGAAAGCCGCGTTCGGTGACGACCGCGTCTTGGTGGAAAAATATGTCGACAAGCCTCGCCACATCGAAGTGCAGGTGTTTGGTGACAATTTCGGCAACGCCGTGCATCTTCACGAACGCGACTGCTCGGCACAGCGCCGCCACCAGAAGGTGATCGAGGAGGCGCCTGCCCCGGGCATGACGCCGGCACTGCGCAAGGCGATGACCGACGCGGCGGTGAAAGCCGCCAAGGCAATCCACTATTCCGGCGCCGGCACGATCGAGTTCATTGTCGATGCCTCGCAAGGGCTGAAGGCCGACCGTTTCTGGTTCATGGAAATGAACACCCGCCTGCAGGTCGAGCACCCCGTCACCGAAATGGTCACCGGCATCGACCTGGTCGAGTGGCAGTTGCGGGTAGCCTCCGGCGAAAAACTGCCGAAGACGCAGAGCGAGATCGCGCTCTCCGGCCACGCCTTCGAGGCGCGCATCTATGCCGAGGACGCGGCAAGAGGGTTTTTGCCGGCGACCGGCACCTTGCACCATCTGAAATTTCCGCAGCCGGCACCGGAGGGTGCGACCATGCGCGTCGAAACCGGTGTGCGCGCTGGCGATGCGATTTCGCCGTTTTACGATCCGATGATCGCCAAGCTGGTCATCCACGGCAAGGACAGACGGGCGGCCCTCACGGGACTTGGCGCAGCGCTGTCGCAGACCGAAATCGCCGGGTCGACGGTCAACACTGCCTTTCTTGCCGCGCTGGCCGCTGATGCAGATTTTGCGGCGGGCGATGTCGATACCGGCCTGATCGCCAGGCATCTGCAGGCGTTGACGGCGGTTCCGCCGCCGAGCGGTGAGACGATTGCCGCCGCGGCACTTGCCGCGTCCGGTGCGGGCGACTTGCCGTCCTCGGACGATCCCTGGTCGTCACTGGCCGGCTATGCGCATTTCCACACTGTAGCGCGGCGCACTCTGCTGAAGTTTGGCGAGCAGGAGATCGGCGCGCGCGTGTCGGTGCGGCCGGACGGGCGGTTCGAGGTGGCGCTGGATGCGCCCTATGACAGCGCCAATTCGCGTGATCTCCGCGCCGCGCCTCGCCTCGCCCGCTGGCCGGGCCACGTCACGGTCTTCGACGGTGCAATCGGCTACGGTTTTGCCGTGCCGGATCCGCTGGCGCGAACCGACGAAGCCGCCGCCGCTTCCGGCAGCCTGCGCGCTCCAATGCCCGGCCTGGTCAAATTGGTGCGTGCAGCCAGAGGCGAGTCCGTGATCAAGGGCCAGCCGCTGCTGATCCTGGAGGCGATGAAGATGGAGCACACCATTGCCGCGCCCCATGACGGGGTTATCGCCGAGATTGCTGCCGAAGGCGCGCAGGTAACCGACGGCACCGTGCTGGTTCGCTTTGCCGAAGAACCTCAGTTGACTGCTGTTTCCCTATCCACGAAGTGATCTCGAACGCGTGACAAAGGCGTCGCCAAAAACAACATGGCCGGGTTTGACCCCGGCCATGTTCAATTACAGCAGCGCGTCTTGCGGCGCCGCGGCCATCACGGCTGGATCGGCGCGTATTTGCCGTCGTGCCACTGGTTGATGTCGTAGCTGGCGTTTTTGAGGTCGCCCTTCTCGTCGAAGGTGACTGACCCGACAACCGTGCTGATCGGCTGGCCGTTCTTCAACGCTTCGGCGACTTTTGCCGGATCGTCGCTGCCGGCGCGTTTGATGCCTTCGGCGAAGGCCTGGATCACCGCATAGGAAAACAGCGTGAAGCCCTCCGGCACGAAGCCGCCGGCCTTGATCTTGGCGATGGCTTCCTTGGCTTCGGGCTTCGCCTGCGGATCCGACGGGAAGACGAACATGGTGCCTTCGCCGGCCGGACCGGCAACCTGCCAGAATTCCGGCGAAGCGATCGAGTCCGGCATGATCAACTGGAACTTGAGGTTCTGCTCCGCCGACTGGCGCAGGATCAGGCCGGCTTCGGGGTGATAGCCGCCGAAATAGACGACGTCGGCTTTCAGCTCCTTGAGCTTGGTAACAAGAGCGGAATAGTCCTTCTCGCCGGCGTTGATGCCCTCGTAGAGGATCTCTTTGAGACCGTTCTGGTTCATCGTTGCCTTGACGGCATCGGCCACGCCCTGCCCATAGGCGCTCTTGTCGTGCATGATGACGACGTTCTTGCCGGCATATTTCTTGGCGATCCATGGACCGATGAAAGCGCCCTGCGCATCGTCGCGCGTATAGAGGCGCATGATCGTCGGCCAGCCGGCCTTCGCCGCTGCGTCGGTTAGTACCGGGTTCGAGGAAGCCGGACTCATCATCAGCGCACCGGCTTCGGCGTAGACGGCGGAGGCCGGGATGCTGGAGCCCGAGCAGGCGTGGCCATCGATGAACTTGACACCATTGGCGATGATGCGGTTGGCGACCGAAACCGCCTGCTTCGGATCGCACTGGTCGTCCTCGATGTCGAGCTTGATCTGGCGGCCGTCGACGCCGCCCGCCGCGTTGATCGCGTCGGCGGCGGCTTGCGCGCCCTGCTTGAACTGATCGCCGATGGTGGCAAGCTGACCGGTCATCGGTCCGACCACCGAAAAGGTGATGTCGTCGGCGAAGGCGACCGGCGCGGTCATCATCAGGCCAAATATGGCGGCGCTCAAAATACTGAATTTCTTCATGGTGACACAACTCCTCCACTCTCGCGCGACCATCCCGGCCGCGCCTCTTCCAGAGTGGCGGGAGAATTTCATCCTTCACCGGGGCTGTCTAGACGCATCGTCGGCCCTCGATTGGGCCTGCAACACGCAGTCCGAAAGACAAAGCCGCGCCAGCCTTGTTCCGGCCGGTCGCGGCTTTTGCCATGAGCTTCCCAACGCATCGGCGCCAGGACCCGCTCGCCTTCCCTGTCTATTGCACAGCTTGCCGCCGTGTTCTTGATCTTGTTGGCTCAGCCGTCTTGCGCGGCCTTGATTTTTCGGGCCCGGCCCTCTGCGCGGCCTTGACCCGAAGCGTCCCTGTTGTGAGGTCAGTACCCTTGTGAAGTCGATGCCGGCGAATTCAGTGCATCGTCATCCATTCGCGAGCTTCGCGCAGCGCCTTGGCGATCTCGACCTTCGACATGGCGGCAGACAATTCGGAGCGCAGTTCCGCGGCGCGGGCCGAACCCTTGATCGCGGCGATGTTGAACCATTTGTGGGCGGCGACGACATCGGTCTCGCAATCGCGGCCAGTCGCATACATCATGCCCAACTCGAAAAGAACATCGGCCTGGGCAGTTGCCCCCATGGCGCCGAAGCCGGCTTCAAGCATTTCAAAACGTGCCATTTCAAATCCCCTGTTCTGGCTCCCGAGAGCTGTCTCCGTCTGCCCCTCGGTGTCCTTGATTACCGTCGGGGGCGGCCGCTCTTTCGATGCTTTCGAGAATGCCCCGGAGGCTTGAATCCGTCGTTAAATGGCGTGCTTAATTTGAGGAAAACAAAGCTAAAACAAGAGGTAAACGCGAAAATTCGTTAAGGATACAAAGCCAGCAATCGCGCCGGTTTGCACAAGATTTGAAGAAAACTTGCGAGGCGCGGATCAAGACTCCGCTAACCACAGAAGACAAAGACGTGTGCGGCCCGTTTCATTTTTCGCCGGCGCGGCCGTTCGGGAGCGGGCAAAAACCCGCAACCCTTCCGTCGCGGCACCGCTTTTGTTTTTCCGGGAGCTGGACTAGCTTACGTTTGCGTAAGGGGCAGACACCCGGGACGGAGCCCGATTGGACTTACCTGAGGGAGGAAAGACATGTTTCGACAAGTGAGCCTGGCCCTCGCGGCCGCAATAATGATGACCGGCGCGGCATGGGCCGATCCGATCGAAGGCAATTGGAAAACGCAAGCCGGATCGACTGCCGCCATTTCGGGTGGCGGCGGGGCATTTTCGATTACGCTCAAATCCGGCAAATTTGCCGGCAAGAACATCGGTTCACTGAAGGTTGCCGGCGACAACAAATATGCCGGCACCATAACCGACCCGGAAACCGACAAGACCTATTCGGGCAAAGCATCGCTTTCCGGCAGTTCGCTCAAGATGAGCGGCTGCGTGCTCGGCGGGCTGATCTGCAAGAGCCAGACCTGGCATAGACTTTAATTCTGCATAGTGATATCGGACGGTCTCCAAGACACCAACGGAGACCGTCCAGCCATGCTACAGCCCAGAGAACTCAAGGGACTAAGCGCGATTTCCTATGCTCGCTGGTCATCCGGCAAGCAGGCACAGGGCGACAGTCTCGCAAGACAGACAAAGAATGCTGAGGCCTTCTGCTCCACCTTCGGGCTGACCCTCGACAAGCGGCTGGTCGACAATGGTGTCTCAGCCTTCAAGGGCGGCAACCTCGACGTTGCGGCGAGCCTTGGGCAGTTCATTGCCGATGTGAAGGATGGCACCATCCCAAGCAATGCGGTCCTCCTCTTGGAGAACCTAGACCGCTTCTCACGCATTCATCCCATGGATGCCCAACCAATCCTCGCGGAACTCCTCAAGACCGGCCTTACCTTGGTGACCCTACAGGACCAACGGGTCCACACGTATGAGGATTACCGCGCTAACTTCGCCAGCCTCATGATGTCCCTCATGTCCATGCAAGCCGCCTACGAATACAGCGCCAAGCTGTCTCACAGAGTAGGTGAAGCATGGTCCCGAAAGGCCCAGAAGGCACGGGCAGCTGTCGCAAGCGGCGGGACAAGGATCAAGGTTGCGAAGTTGCCATTCTGGATTGACCGCGACACCAACGAGTTGAATGAACGCGCCGCCGATGCGCGGCTGCTCTTTGAACTCGCTAAGGAAGGGCACGGCCAGCAGTCTATCACACAGATGCTGAACACTCGTGGCATCCCTTCTCCCTCAGGGAAAACTTGGGCTCAAGCTGTGGTCGGGGAAGTCCTTCGTTCTCCAGCCGCCTATGGGTGCCTTGTCCTCAAGGGCGAGGAAGTCCCCGGCTATTTCCCGGCGCTGATCAGCGAGACCGAATGGCTGGCTACCCGGCAGCGCACCAAGGCCCGCCGCCACAGCAGACAGGTGGGCCGCACATCGAACCTGTTTTCCCGCATGGTCCACTGCGGACACTGTGGCTCCCCGATGGTCCTCACGTCCTCCAAGAAGGGCGGTGCGGTGTGGGGCTATTTCATCTGTACGGGGAAGTCGTTCAAGCGCACGACATGCACCGCGCCCAACTGGCGCTATGACCAATTCGAGCGGGAGTTGATTGACCGCATCGGCTTCCTTGCCGTACCTGTACCGCAAGACCCGACGTCCCCTGATCTCTCAAGGGACCTTGAGGACACCATAGGTGCCCTTGAGGCCAAGCGCGAGAACGCCCTTGCGGGTGCCCTCGACGCTGAAACCGCCGAAACCCGCAAGGCTTTCTCGGGGAAGGCCGATGAACTCACCCGCCAGATCGAAGCCAAGCGTCGAGAGATCGTAGCTATCCGCGAGAACGATGCGCGGTATCGTGAGAGCGCGGCGGCTGTCTGGGACTTTGAAATGGACCAGGAGGAGATAAGGCGGCTTGCCAAGGATGACCGGAAGGGTGCCCAAGGGCTCCTCTCCAGTCTCGTGCAGCGCATCGACCTTGAGAGCGACAGCAAGACCCTCAGGCGGGCGCTTGTCACCATGAGAAGCGGGCACAGCCAAGCCCTTGTTTTCGACAGCACAGGGGAGCCGGGCTGATTACAGCGGAGGAGAATATTATTCCTAGAATACCCCCAAAAGCGGGGGTCACTTAGAATAAAATAATTAGTAGCCCATACTGGACATAGAACGAAAAATTTTCTTTTCCTCCGCTCGCTGCTCATGTCTGGTTTTCCCCTCATACAAGACATGCGAACGCCCTCGCTCGCGTCCCCACGTCTGTTCCCTTGTTCCCTGTTTTTCAGTCTAGGTGGGTCCTTCTGTGGCCCCAAGGGGCAGCCTCCATATCCTGTGCCAATGGCGCACCACACCCACAACATCTAGGATCAACCGTGACCTATACCGATGCAGCGGAACTTACCGCGTCTGCGGACATAGCCGCGACTATCGACGCCATGCGCGCCACTCCCGCCAAGCCCTCATTAGCTGCCACGTTCCCAACACATGGTCGCCACTGGGGCCGCACGTCTCCCCTGCCCCTTCGCATCACCCGCGCCGCGCGCCGTCTCGCCCACGTCGGCGGAATGTTGCCGGAAGGCTGCACTGCGAAGGATATGGAAAGGGTACGATGCAACCACCGCGTCCATGTTGAAGCGATCAAGGAAATCCTTGGGACCCTCTGGTCCTTCCGGCTCCTCGGGTGGCTCCCTTCGGACACCAACTATTTCGAGTATGACCGGATCACTGAGATTGTAGCCGCTGGCACTCAGCGCCCCAAGGACACCCAGGACCTAATGCCCGACTGGTTCATCCGCCGCCACTCGGTCGATGAACTCAGGTACTTCCGGGACGGCAAGCCCGTCTAGCCGCCTCGCAACCTGTGTGCGGTGCCCCGTCTCAATGCCGCTGGCCAGTCAGTTCGCTGTCATGCTCCACCCAACCCCACGGGCACCCGTCTAGGCCACCACCGCACACACAAAGGGAGCCTACTTGTAACCGACTCCCACTCGGGGACCGTCCGGTCCACGGGACGCCCTTGTATGCCCGTCTCGTCCCCCCGCACCTACACAACCCCTGTTGTGGCCACCACCGCACACAGGAAGAAAGCCGTTCCAATGTCCCCTCACACCACCACCATCGAACTCAACGGTTCCTATACCGCCCATCACCCGGCCTCGGGCAAACGCATCGACACATCCGACACCGCTTATGGTCGCCGTACCTACAAGGACCCGATCGGCCCTTTGTGCCGCAGCCTCAGGGACACCCTAGGCTACTCGCCCGAGACCCGTATCCACGTTGAACGGGCAGGAACCCCGGTCTTCAAGCGGGACCTTACCCTGGCCTACTGGGCAGACCATGATGTCGTGGACACTCAGGACCGCTCAGCGGTACGGATCAAGTTCCGCCCATTCGAAGGCCTGTCTAGTGGCGAGACCCTTGTTGAAAGACAAAAAATCGGTCGCGCTGCTTGAAGACGAGATTGGGCTCCCTATACGCGTACACGCGCGCGCCCCTTAAGTTATCTTTAGTTACCTAGAGACTCCTCAAGGTTCTCTCTTTAGGATTACTACCAAGGATTATCTCTTGAGGTACCCCTGAGTTCATCACCAGTTAACTCGGGTTGAACTTGAGTTCCCCATAAGCTCGGCTCGACGTTCGATTTTCGACCGCCTTCCTCTACCGCCTCCTGAATGAGGCTCTCCCACATCCAACCACATAGGAGGTCGCCATTTGCGATCTAGGTCTTACTCTCGGCATTGCTGCCGGGATCGCTGAGGCTGCTGGACAAGCATCCGCAGCTACCGCCAACACCAAGAGCATTCAAGCTCGCTACAAGATGAACCAAGCCAGCAATATGCATGACTTCGTCATCAAGACCGATGCCGCCAACAAGGCGGGATACGAAGCAACCCTTGAGGGTGACCGCGCCAAGTCAGCCGCAGTCGCTTCGGGCGCTGGCATGAACGGCAGCACTGCTGGCCTCAGGCTGGCCGAACAGAGCCGACAGACCGCCTTGTCTATCTCCAACGCCAAGGACCAGCGGCAGGGCGCTCAAGCCAACTACGTCATGCAGGGCAAAGCCAACCAGCTTGAGTTCAACAAGCAACGCATGAACCCGATGACCACGTTCCTGGACGTCGCCACGTCCGGCCTCAAGAACTACAGCGCGTTTCAATAAACCCCAGAGGTAACCCATGGCATCCCCTGTCACTCGGGGTCTACCGCGCGACTGGCGTGTTGGACCCCAAGCTCCCATAAGCGGCCAGCAGTTGCGTTGTCGCCAGATCACCAACGAAACCAAACCTTGCGATTGTCCCGGTTGCGACCGCAAACGCTCCGGGGTCTCCCGTTACTGCGGACCTCACCGGGACGCCACGAGTTCTCGGGGGGACCCCTTGGCCCGCCTTCCATCCCGCAACGAACTGGCCATCTTCAAGAAGGCCATCGACCTCTACATGCGAACAGACCCCAAGTTTGCCGCGCGTGTCGGGGTGGACTTGAGGGGGTTGGAGAACCGCATGGTTCTTCCTCCGTCCTTCTGTCTCAGTGTCACCGACCTTCACCCAAAGCTCCCCCAGATCGCCAAGGCCAAGGGGCTCCTCGCTAGCTGGCAGCACAAGGACAGCCGCACCTATACCGAAGCGGTCACTCACGCCCTGGCGCTCATTGGATGGATGCATGTCTACTTCCATTCTGGTGAGGCTGGGGGTCTCTGGGCGAACCGCGCCCGGTTCCTTGAGACCCGCGCGGGTGCCCTCTTGGGGGACTTCCGCAAGACCATCGGCACCACTTCGCTGGTCAAGAAGGCCTCAGGGGCAACCCATCGTCACCTTGGCCGCGACTTCGTCCGCCATGCCCAACAGATACACGGCAAGGACTTCTGGTCCTCCACCGTCTCCACCAACGACGGTCAGTCTCTGACCCTCCTCGCCTACACCCGCATGGCCCTGAGGGCCGCGAACCTCCTTTAGGAAATCACAATATGTCCAACTACTACGACCACACCGCAGCCGAAACGATGCGCATGCCCAACCCTATGGACGACAGGTCCGGTTGGTCCCCCACGAGTAATCCCAACTACGCCAGCGGCTCCGCTGCCGGTCCTGCCCCCGATGGCAAGGTGTTTGTTGCTGGTCTCAACACGTATGTCGATGCTGACATTGCCGAACAGCTTGGCTTGACTGGCCCCCAGGGCACCCCCAGCGCCACCGCGCCCGACTACCAGACCAATGAGGCTGCGCTTGACCATCGGGCAATCCCGGCTGGCGACGATCCGCTTAAACACATCGACGTTGACGAAATGTCCGACGAAGAACTCGAGGCTCTCCAGCTGAAGTTGGAGGTCGACGGCAATGACCCTGCACTCGCCCTGTCCGAAACCCTAAACGACATTGCCGAGTGCTTCACGGATGAGGCCTTCGTGGACGGGGTGGAAACAATGGTCGAAACGGGAGACTTTAACGACACCATCGCCCGTCTCTCTCAGGCCACCGGCTTGGACGAGGTGACAGCCACCAACCTGCTCGAAACGACAGTGATGGAAGCGACCCCCATTGCATCCGAACAGATCGGTGGAGAACGCTGGAACTCGCTAGTTTATGCGGCATCGCGCACCAACGACAGCTTGGCCCGTCGCATCGTCTCAGATGTGGTAACCGGTCGGCTGGACCCTGCCCGATTGGCAAACGCCTATTCCCTCTGGTGGCAGTCCCTGCCGGGTGTCGATGGCTGACCCATGCTGAACCTCGCTATCACCATCTACCTCGCTTCGATCTGCGTGATCGCTATCAACTCAATCATTTGACAAAAGGACCGCCACAAATGGCCAAGAAACCAATGACCCGCGAGGAACTCCTCGCTCAACTCGATACCCTCGACAACTCCACCGAAATCGGCAAGCTCAAGGACGAGGTCTCCCGGCTGACTGAGGAGAACGCCTCGCTCATCTCTCAACGTCAGGAACTTGAGCGCCAGCTTAAGCAGGAACGCGAGGCTCTCCAGCTGGTCCGCGAGGCCATCCGCAAGGTTGATGTTCGGACGCGCTCCCACGGCGCAGACAGGCCCGGCCATGCCGAGATTACCGCAGCTGCCGACCTTGCTGGCCGCATGGAATTGGCAGAGGTGCAGCTTGGTATTCAGAAGGGCACCCACGACCCCGCAACAGGTAAGCCCTATACCGCCGACACCAAGCCGCAGCGCGACTTGACCGCAGGGGCACCCAAGGTGACCCGGACGGAACTGGACTCGTTCTTTCCTTCCCTGAGTGGCCCTGAGGTAGACGTGACGGATACTGCCGACGCCTTGGCCGATACCGATCTGTCGGAACTCAAGACCGCTTTGGAGATCGCCGCAGGCTAACAACCGGATTGCTGCACCCTTGCTGTGTGCCTTAACCAGACAATCAAAATTCGCTTGCGGATTTTATCAATCCCATGTCTAACCGGTTTGCACTTGGGCAAATACTAGGGGGTTGATAATGAAGTACGCATTGATTGTCATGTGTCTGCTCTCTTGGATCATGGGGGGCGTTGGCGCAGCTGTCGCACACAGTGGCGGCACAGACTCAAACGGCTGTCACCACGACACGCAGACCGGTGGATACCATTGTCACTGAAATTGCTATCCGCCATTTGTTTCGTGGCTGCTGGTGTTATGCCGAGCGTGTCATTTGCTCAGACGTTCAACGGCTACGACTGCACCCAAGATTGTTCCGGTCATCAGGCCGGATACGACTGGGCAGCAGGTAAAGGCATTGAAAGCGCATCCGACTGCGGTGGCAACAGCAACTCGTTTGTCGAAGGCTGTCAGTCGTATGTCGAAGAGAATGCCGACTCCTCAGAACAGGACGGCGACGACTAACTGATCCAAAGTGCCCATGCGTTTTCGTTAGGGTCAACGCATGGGCACTCGGGGTAACCATTACAGCGCTTCGGTCACTTGAAAGTCTTCCGTGCCCTTAGGTGCGTTGCCCCAGCCAAACTCGCAAGCATCCCAATGGTCCCATTGGGAGGTTGAGAGTTCCTCAAGGGTTTCTCCGGTTTTGTCAAAATAGGTGATCAGGTAGCTGGCCATCTATCGGCTTTCCATGTGTGGCGTGATTGCCGATAGCTATGAATCACACATCCGCAGGGAAAAAAAGCCAAGCCAATCGGGAGTCTCCGCTATCCGGGAGAACAGCTGCTAGCTGGTCGCCATGAATGGGGCCGCAGCATCTGAGTCGATCTGGTAGCGCCAGCCGTTTAACTCCCGCACACGCTCGTAAAATAGCGCGTCATCCATCGCCGCATCGAGTAAATTATCAGCGTGTCCGGCTTTGTTGCCATTCCAGATAATAGTCATGGCGATCAATCCCAGTACGCCCCACCACCACGCGCTAGTGAAGGCCCAGTAAAGGCCCATGGCGAGCGCGCCTAGCGCGAGTAGCTTGTAGAATGAGAACGCGAGCGTTGCCGTCCCCTTAGGCTTTATGCCCATGCTCGCCAACTTGACGGCCACCTCGTGGTTCATCCCGAGATTCAATTTCCCTTGCCGCCGCAACTCAACCATCTTCGCGTGAGGCAAGGCTATTTCCGACCCCGAATAAGTGACCTTCGACATTTGGATTCTCCCCCTTGATGTCTGCCCTACTGAGCATCACACCAGAGTGTGATCAAATTTGCAAAAAATGTGTTTCGGTATTCATATACATACAGGGCGCTAATTCCCCCCGTGGCCCCCAAGGGAACCCTCGGCTTCCACCTGTACCGTGATCAGTCCGCGTTATGCATGGTCGCTTCATTAGCGTTCCCTGGCGTCAGGTGAACGGAGCGGGAACATACGAGCATCCCAAGCTATGCGCTTACCGCATTCCGTAGAAATAAAGCTAAGTCTGGCATAAGCTCTGATCGTGCCATTCCTGCCAGGGGTGAGCGGGGCCAGTCGGCCCCGTTTTCATGTTATCGGTCTCGCAGCCGCGGCGTCGCCATAGGTCGCTGCTTTCAAGGCGGCCCGCCCAGAGATCATCAACCATTTTGAACCCCAGATGAACGGAGCCATCAGAGCCGGTTCAGCCGGGGCAAGGCATTGTCATGCGTATTGAAGGAGACACCGCGCAATGCTTGCCCGCCGCTTCACCATCGTCTGCCTGCTGATGAGCCTGTTCGGCATGTTGTTCGCCGTCCTTGTCGCCGAAGCCGGCCGGCCGTCCCGCTCCTGGGACGTCGCAAGTTCCTGCCGACTCGGTTGCTTGAACCATCTTCACCACTGAAACGACAAAGAGCTGAACCTTTAGAGAAAAGCAAAACGCCGATGAACCGCCTCGCCGCCAACACCCTCAAGACGCTTCGGCTGCTGCCGCGCGCGGCGCTCATCCTGACTGTTCTTTCGGTCCCGGTACTGGCCGTGCCGACGATGCGCACCAATGCTGGCTCGACGATCGAGGCGCCTGCGTTGAGGAAGTCAGGCCTCGGCTTTGTGCTGCTGGTTAGCCTGCAGCGCGGTTAGCAGACCGAAAAACGCCGACAGCGCGTATTGAGGCCGCCTTACCCCCTCCCAACCGCGCGTCCAACTCTCTATATTGAGTCATGGAAAAGCGAATCTATCCCCAAGCCATTGAATCGGTCGTCACGCCGGAGCCGTTTGGCCGACAGAGCTTCAACGATGCCAAGAAGGCGGTCGCGACCCTGCAGGTGCTTTACGACCGCAACACCAAGTTCCTGCGCGATTCATTTGCCGCGCTCGCCGCGGGCGGCGACAACAACAAACGCTACCGGGCCTTCTATCCGGAGATCGGCGTCACCACGAGTTCGTTCACCCAAATCGACTCGAGACAGGCCTATGGCCACATGCCGACGCCGGGGCATTTCTCAACCACCATCACCCAGCCTGCTCTTTTCGAAAGCTACCTCACCGAACAGCTTCGGCTAATCATGCGCAACCACGGCGTTCCCGTCACGGTTTCGGAATCGACCACTCCCATCCCGCTGCATTTCGCCTTCCTCGAAGGCACCCATGTCGACGGCGCTGCTGCCGAACGCATCAAACGGCCGATCCGTGACCTGTTCGACGTGCCAGATCTCGACGGCACCGACGACCAGATCGCCAACGGCACGTTCGAAGTGGCATTGGGCGAGGCACGGCCGCTGGCGCCGTTCACCGCGCAACGCATCGATTATTCGCTGAACCGGATGTCGCACTATACGGCGACCAGCCCCCAGCATTTCCAGAACTTCGTGCTGTTCACCAACTACCAATTCTATATCGACGAATTCGTGGCCCGTGCACGCGAATTGATGGCCAATGGCGGTGACGGATATGTCGAGTTCGTCGAGCCGGGCAACATCGTGACCAAGGTGGGGGACGGCGCGCCCTGTGAGGGCGCTGCGCCCCCTCGCCTGCCGCAGATGCCGGCCTATCATCTGAAGAAGCCGAACCATGGCGGCATCACCATGGTCAATATCGGCGTTGGCCCTTCCAACGCCAAGACGATCACCGACCATATCGCGGTGCTCCGGCCGCATGCCTGGGTGATGCTCGGCCATTGCGCCGGCCTGCGCAACACGCAGGCGCTCGGGGATTATGTGCTGGCCCATGCCTATGTACGAGAAGATCATGTCCTCGACGACGATCTTCCGGTCTGGGTGCCGATCCCGCCGCTAGCCGAAATCCAGGTGGCGCTGCAGGAAGCGGTCGCCGAGGTCACCGGGCTTTCCGGATATGATCTCAAGCGCATCATGCGCACTGGCACCGTCGCCACTATCGACAACCGCAATTGGGAGCTGCGCGACCAGCGCGGGCCGGTCCAGCGGCTGTCGCAGTCACGGGCGATCGCGCTCGACATGGAATCGGCGACGATCGCCGCCAACGGCTTCCGCTTCCGGGTGCCCTATGGCACGCTGCTTTGCGTATCCGACAAGCCGCTGCATGGCGAATTGAAGTTGCCGGGCATGGCGACCGAGTTCTACAAGCGGCAAGTAGCGCAGCACCTGACCATCGGCATCAGGGCGATGGAGAAGCTGGCTGAAATGCCGATGGACCGACTGCATTCGCGCAAACTCAGGAGCTTTTCGGAAACTGCCTTCCAGTAAATGCCGAATCGCATGTGTCTGTCCAGGTCAGGACATTTCGTCATCTTGATTGAGCCGCACTTCTGCCGATAGACAAGGCGATGGCACGTGTTCGGGACATGACGGTTGCGCTGGCATTCGTCGCAATGCTTGCACTCTCGGCCGCGCTGGTGGCCGGGTTCTTCGGATCGCTGCATCCGGCCCTCGATTCCTTTGCTCATTTCCGCGTCCATTTTTCGGTGCTGATGGCGCTTTGCGCGCTGCCGCTGCTCGCCACCTCGTTTCGCCTGCAGGCCGCGGCCGCATTGCTGTTTGCGATAGCCTCCTTTGCCACTACGTCGAATGCCTTGCCGCTTTCGCGGCTATGGCAGGTGCAGGCCGGCTACGAAGCCAAACCCGGTGACGAGCCAGTCTACCGCCTGCTGCAGATGAACCTCAGGTTCAACAATCCAACGCCTGAGAAGGTGCTGTCGCTGATCGGCCGGACCCAGCCTGATGTGATCACCCTCGACGAGGTGTCCGAGATGTGGAAGGCAAAGCTTGGGCTGCTATCCGGCGCCTATCCCCACCGGATCCTCTGCCCATATCCCAATGGCGTGTTCGGCGTTGCGCTGCTGTCCAGACGACCGTTTGCCATAGGCACGGAGCCGCACTGCGACAGCCGCGGCGCGATGGCGATCGCCACGGTCGATTTCGGCGGAACCGACGTCGATGTCGCCGCCATCCACCTCACCTGGCCATGGCCGCACAACCAATCACGGCAGATTGGAGGGTTGTCTGACGAAATCGCCTCGCTTGGCGAGACGTCGATCCTGGCAGGCGACTGCAACGCAGCGCCATGGAGCGCCGCCGTCCGGCGCGTCGCATCGCTTGGCAAGCTGACTGTAATGCCGTCGGTCGGGCCGACCTGGCTCTACAGAAGGCTGCCGGATTTCCTGCGCTTCGCCGGACTGCCGATCGACCAGGTTTTCAGCAAGGGCGCCATCGTTATCCGTTCGGCGTCGACCCTTGAGGACACCGGCTCAGACCATCTGCCGGTGCTGGTGGAGTTTTCGCTACGGTCGGATGAACAAAAGCCGCTCGACGAGCACCAGACGGCGACCGCGCTTGCGGCGCTGCCTGGCGGGACGCGAAGCTGAAAATCCGCAGTCCAATCTCGACCTGGCTTATTACTGGCCCACAAAAGCGCGGATGAGGTGCTCGACAGGGCCGCCGTCGCGATGCTCGTGCGCATCGAAGGCGATCTGCTTTGCCTCGTATTCGGCATAGATGGCATTGATCCGGCGCTTTGCCTCGCGACGTGCCTCGAAACAGTGCGGGTCATCACCGACTGTCAGCCCTCGAACCGACTTTTCGGTGGCCCGCATCATCTGTCTGGCGATGCGGCCATGGGTCTCTTCATGGGCGCGGACGCCAGCGAAGAACCGCTTCCAGCGCTTCTGCAGCGCAGGCGACGTGGCTGAGACTAGTTTGGGATAGGTATAGAAGAGATTGAGCGTCCCGTTGGCCTGGCGCAGGCGGCAGACGCCGTTTTCCCGATGGGCGTCGAAGGTCCAATCATCGACGCTGTAGCCGGTCTGCGCGATGGCGTGGGTCATGAAGCCGTGCTTCGGCCCACTGCGATCCATGGCCTCGATCAGGGCCGCGCCGGTGGTTCCGGCAATGCTGTAAGTTCGTGTCTTGACCAGCACCTTAGTGCCGGCCAAGGCTGCAGGGGCGCACAATGCCCCGATCGCCACAACGCTCGTCAGAACTGCCAGGCGCATTTTTCCTTCCTCCCTGTCGCCGCAGAAAGGAAACACAGGCAGGCGGTTTATTCAACAATCCTACGGTTGCGCTGCTCCTCATCTTGTTTAGTCCGGAGCAAACCTTGTGACTTACATGTTCTGGTAGACCGGGCCCTCGCCGCCCTGTGGCGGCACCCAATTTATGTTCTGGTTCGGGTCCTTGATGTCGCAAGTCTTGCAGTGCACGCAGTTCTGCGCGTTGATGACGAAGCGCACATCCTTGGCCGCAGGATCGGCGGCGGCATTGCCATCCTTGTCGACCCATTCGTAGACGCTGGCCGGGCAGTAACGCGTCGAGGGCCCCGCATAGACGTCATGCTCGGAGCGCTTCTGCAGGTCCATGTCGGCGACGAGCAGATGCACCGGCTCGTTCTCCTCGTGGTTGGTGTTGGACAGGAACACCGACGACAGCCGGTCGAAGGTCAGCACCCCGTCCGGCTTCGGGTAGGCGATCTTCTGGTGCGCGGCGGCCGGTTCCAGCGTCGCGTAGTCGGCCCTGCCGTGCTTCATCGTGCCGAAGGGCGAGAAGCCGAACAGCGTGTTCAGCCACATGTCGAGGCCGCCAAGGCCGACGCCGACAATGGTGCCGAAGCGCGACCATAGCGGCTTGACGTTGCGCACTTTCTTCAGGTCCTTGCCGATATCGGTGGCGCGCCAGGTGGCCTCGTAGGAGGCCAGCTCGTCATTGGTGCGGCCGGCGGCTATCGCATCACAGACATGCTCGGCCGCCAGCATTCCGGAGAGCACGGCATTGTGCGAGCCCTTGATGCGCGGCACGTTGACGAAGCCGGCCGCGCAGCCGATCAGCGCACCGCCGGGAAAGGACAGTTTCGGCACCGACTGCCAGCCGCCTTCGGTGATGGCGCGGGCACCGTAGCCCAGCCGCTTGGCACCCTCGAAGGTGCCGCGGATCGCCGGATGGGTCTTGAAGCGCTGGAACTCGTCAAAGGGCGACAGATAGGGGTTCTTGTAGTTCAGGTGAACGACGAAGCCGACTGCCACCTGGTTGTCCTCGAGATGGTAGAGGAAGGAGCCGCCGCCGGTCTTCATATCGAGCGGCCAGCCGAAGGAATGCTGGACAAGGCCGGGCCGGTGGTTTTCCGGTTTGATCTGCCAGAGTTCCTTGAGGCCGATGCCGTATTTTCCGGGCTCACGACCGTCGGAAAGGTGGTGTTTGGCGATCAGTTGCTTGGCCAGCGAGCCGCGCGCGCCCTCGCCGATCAAGACATATTTGCCCATCAGCGCCATGCCCGGCGCAAAGCCCGGACCGTGCGTGCCGTCCTTCTCGACGCCCATGTCGCCGGTGACGACGCCGGTGACCGCACCGGCCTCGTTGTAGAGCAGGCCGACCGCGGCAAAGCCCGGATAGATCTCGACGCCCAGCGCCTCGGCCTTGGTCGCCAGCCAGCGGCAGACATTGCCGAGCGAGACGATATAGTTGCCGTGATTGTTCATCAGCGGCGGCATCAGGATATTGGGCAGACGGAACGAACCGGCGGGGCCGAGAACCAGGAAATGGTCGTCGGTGACCGGTGTCCTGAAGGGATGACCCTCCTCTTCGCGCCAGCCGGGCAGCAGCCGGTCGATGCCGATCGGATCGACGACGGCGCCGGACAGGATGTGCGCACCGACTTCGCCGCCCTTTTCCAGCACGACGACGGAAAGCTCGGGATTGACCTGCTTGAGACGGATCGCGGCGGCGAGGCCGGCCGGGCCGGCGCCGACGATGACCACGTCGAATTCCATGCTTTCGCGTTCGATATCGCTCATCGATCCCTCACTGGCTCGCTATTCCCGGCATCTTGCTGGCTCACGCGCTGCATAGCGCATCAAATAGCGACGGGAAACCGGCGCGGACGTGACAATACCGATTTCGTCAAAAAGTCGCGTCCTGCCGCACAGATTCGCGGTGACGAGCATCAATCTTCAATCCTATTCCGTTTGCACAGATATGTCGCACTGATGTTTTTAATTGTTCGACGGCTTGCTTATCGGCCATACTTCCCGCCATGCGCATATTCGGGCCGGCTGGCTTTTCATCGACGCGCTTTTTTTTCACGCCCGGCCGGTTTTGCCGTGCGGTGCTCTTGGCGCTTCTGCCACTGACGGCCCTCGATGCCCGTGCCGAGCAGCAACTGGTCTGGGCGACCGGCGCCTATTCCTTTTCCGACGAGCGCGGCGGTTTCCGCATCACCGGGGCTTCCGGCATCGGCACGAAGGAGGATCCGCTGGTCATCACCGAAGAGCTGAATTCAGCGACGCCGGTAACGCTGGCCATTCGCACGACAAGGCCGATCCAGCCGTTCGGCAAGGCGGGAGACTTCGCCAATGGTCTGATGTATATGCGCATCGACGTGCTCAACAATAGCGGCCAAGCCTGGGTCGAGTTCCAGTTCGAACTCCAGGAGATCCTCGACCAGCCGAGCGTGTTCGGCGATGGCCTGTCGTTCGACCAGCGCAACAAAACGCCCGAAAATATCTGGTCGAGCAGCTACGCCGATTTCGACCGCAATTTCGAACCGTATGACCGCCTGCTGTTCAAGAACGGCAAGATCGACCCGCTGAAGACCGCCAGCTTCTATTTCCTGATCACCGACTACACGCCGCGCTGGACGTTCTATCTGGTGCAGGATCCGCGCATACCGTCGAGCTGAACTTGCAAATTCAAGCTCCGCGGCCGAATGTGAAACCATGACTGCCGCCCCCTACACTAGCCGAGCCGATCTCGCCGAGCTGCTGGCCTTCTACGCCAGCGCCGGCGTCGACGAGGCACTTGAAGAACAGCCGGTAAACAGATTTGCAGAAGCCAGGCCGCCGGAGCGGGTGCCTGCGGCTGCCGCTCTGCCGGCCGGTGAAAATGCATCGCCTCATCGCTCGACGAGCGTGTCGCGCGCCGAAATGGGCGAGAGACCGAATACGGCACCGGCAGTGCGAACGTCCCCGGCCATGTCAACGGTGCCCGACGAGGCGCAGGCGGCATTGGCGCGGCAACTGGCGAGATCGGCGGCAAGCCTCGACGAGCTTCGCCAGCACATGGCGGCATTCGACGGCTGCAATCTTAAATTCACCGCCAAGAACCTGGTGTTCGCCGACGGCAATCCGACTGCCGCGGTGATGCTGGTCGGCGAAGCGCCGGGCCGCGACGAGGATATAGAGGGCTTGCCGTTCGTCGGCCGCTCGGGCCGGCTGCTCGACCGCATGCTGGCCGCGATCGGTCTTGACCGGACATCTGCCTACATCGCCAACGTGATTCCCTGGCGGCCGCCGGGCAACCGCACGCCGACGCCGCACGAGACCGAGATCTGCCGGCCGTTCATCGAGCGGCAGATCGAACTGGTCAATCCGAAGGTGCTGGTCAATCTCGGCGGCCCGTCGGCAAAGACCCTGCTCAACACCTCCGAAGGCATATTGCGGCTGCGCGGCAACTGGCGCGTCCACACGACCCCGTCTGGCGTCGCCATTCCCGCCATGCCGACCCTGCATCCGGCCTATTTGTTGAGAACGCCGGCGCACAAGAAGCTGGCGTGGCGGGATTTCCTCGAAGTGAAGGCGAAGTTGCGGGCACTTGGGTAACGGTGCAGAACGCGTCTTCCGTCCTCCCCTTGCGAGGAAGGAAGGGCGGCATCATGACCTCGCAGGTAATTGAAATGCGCCCACTGCCGGCCTAGTCATCTCGTCATGACAGCAGCCCAGATTTCCGCCGGCAGTCTCATTCGCGAATGGCGTACACGCCGGCGCATGAGCCAGCTCGACCTCGCTATGGAGGCCGAGATCTCGCAGCGGCATCTGAGTTTCGTTGAAAGCGGCCGCGCCGCACCCTCGCGTGACATGGTGCTGCATCTGGCGGAGCAGCTTTCGATCCCGCTCAGGCAGCGCAACCAGCTGCTGCTGGCCGCCGGCTTTGCCCCGAGCTTCAGCGAACGACCACTTGACGATGCCTCGATGGCACCGGCGATGGCGGCGGTCGAGACCGTGCTCAAGGCGCACGAGCCGTTCCCGGCGCTTGCCGTGGACCGGCATTGGAACCTGGTGTCGGCGAACGCCGCCATCGGCCCGTTCCTCGCCAATGTCGCCGACGCCTCCCTGCTGAAGCCGCCGGTCAACGTGTTGCGCCTCAGCCTGCATCCCGGCGGCATCGCGCCGCGCATCGTCAACCTTGCGGAATGGCGGACGCATCTTCTGGAGCGGCTGAAGCGGCAGAACGACGCTGCCGCCGATCCGGTTCTGGTCGAGCTCGAGCGCGAGCTTCGGGCCTATCCGTCCGGCCTTAAAGGCAGCCGGCCGGCGCCGGTCGAACCGAACGCGATTGTCCATCCGCTCAAGCTTGCCCATGGCGACGCGGTGCTGTCGTTCATCAGCACCATCACCGTGTTCGGCACGCCGCTCGACGTGACGCTGTCGGAGCTGGCGATCGAATCTTTTTTCCCCGCCGACGAGCAGACGCGGGCGGTGCTGATGCGGCTGGCGAAAGAGCGGACCGACGCAGCGGGCTGATCACCCTTCCGGCGCGACGGCCTTGCGGGTGCGGGTGCGTTCGAGACCCAGCTGGCGCTCGCGCCAGATGATGAAAATCCCCGCCGCAACCACGATCATGCCGCCGACCAGCATGTTGATCGTGGCGACGTCGCCAAAGACCAGATAGCCGACGACGACGCCGAGGATCATCGAAGTGTATTCGAAAGGTGCTACGACGGAAGCCTCGGCATGGCGATAGGCCGAGGTCATCAGGATCTGGCCAAGCCCGCCGCAAAAACCCGCGGCAATCAGAAGCCCCGCCTGTGCTGGCGTCAGCGCATGCCAGCCGAATGGCAGCGAAAGCAGCGCCATGACGCTCGCGGTTACCGAAAACCACAGCACGATGGTCGCCGTCCGCTCGCTCTGGACGAGGTTGCGAACCAGGAGCATGGCGATGGCCGAGATCGCCGCGGCTATGAGGGCGGCGATGACGCCAAGCACCTCCTGATCGCCAAGGGCAGCGCCCGAACTGAGCAGCGTCAGTTCCGGCCACGAGATGATCAGCACCCCGACCAGGCCGACGGCAACCGCACTCCAGCGATAGATGCGGATGGCTTCGCCGAGGAAGATCGAACTGAACACCACGACCAGCAGCGGCTGCGCGTAGTTCAGTGTGATCGCCTCCGGCAGCGGCAGCCGCGTCAGCGCGAAGAAGCCGAGCCCCATGGCACAGACACCGACGACGCCGCGCGCAATGTGGTTGAGCGGGCGCTTTGTCGAAAAGGCGGTTCCGAGTTTTCCCTGGAAGGCAAGGAAGGCGATGATCGGAAAAATGGCAAAGAAGGAGCGGAAGAAGACGATCTGCCCCGCCGGCACGGTGCCTGCCGCCTTGATGCAGGACGACATGCCGACGAAAACCGCCACCGATACGATCTTGAGCAAGATCCCGGTCAGCGTGCTGTGCTCGCCGGCAAGGTCGCCAGCTGCAAGCACTGGCAAATCCGGTCTGGCTGTCACGCCCCTTTTGCTTCCTCGATCGCCGCCCAGATGCACGCCGGCGTTGCCGGCATGTCGATATGCCTGATGCCGTAGGTGCGGTAGAGCGCGTCGGTCACCGCATTGTGCGCGGCAGGCGTCGACCCGATCGTACCCGCCTCCCGCGCGCCCTTGATGAAGGCCATATCCTCGCGACGCAACACAGAGGCGCTCGTTCCGAATTTCGGCGTGACGACGGTCATGGAAGCCTCGCGATGATGGTTGGGAAATGATCGCCTGAAATAGACGTCGCTGCAGTTTTGTCGAGGGAGCGTTTCGTGTAAAGAGCGCAGACTTCAAATTATTTGGACCAGCGGACCCGCCCGCCGCTCCCGGATCGACAGGAAAAATCAAGGAATGCGCACAGATACCGGCCAGGTCTTCAAGCTCGAAGACTATCGCCCCAGTGATTATCTCATTCCGGAAACCAGCCTGACTTTCCGCCTTTCGCCTGAAGCAACGCATGTGACCGCCGAGCTGACGGTCGAACGCCGCGACGGGATTGCGGCGTCGGTGCCACTGGTGCTGGATGGCGACGGGCTGACGCTCCGCAGCATTGCCATCGACGGCCAGGAGCCGAGCCCTGCGGATTTTCTCGCCACGCCCGATCAACTGACAATCATCAGCCCCCCTGCGACAAGGTGCTTCCAGCTGAGAATTGAAACCGTGTTGGCGCCGGCGCAGAACGAAGCGCTAATGGGCCTCTATCGCTCGAGCGACGTCTATTGCACACAATGCGAGGCCGAAGGCTTTCGCCGCATCACTTATTTCCTCGACCGTCCCGACATCCTGTCGGTCTATACGGTCCGCATCGAAGCTCAGCGCCGTGAGGCGCCGCTGCTTTTGTCCAACGGCAACCCGGCCGGCAGCGGCGAGCTTGCCGGCGGCTGGCACTATGCGGTCTGGCACGACCCCTTCCCCAAGCCGTCCTATTTGTTTGCGCTGGTGGCGGGCGACCTCGGCAAGATCTCGGACAGTTTTGTCACCCTGTCTGGCCGCAAGGTCGAGCTCGGAATCTATGTCGAACCGGGCAAGGAGAGGCTCGCCGGCTACGCCATGGACGCTTTGAAACGGTCGATGAAATGGGACGAGGAGGCATTCGGCCGCGAATACGACCTCGATGTCTTCAACATCGTCGCCGTGTCCGACTTCAATATGGGCGCAATGGAGAACAAGGGCCTCAACATCTTCAACGACAAGTACGTTCTTGCCGACCAGGAAACTGCGACCGACGCCGATTTCGCCAATATCGAAGCCATCATCGCGCATGAGTATTTCCACAATTGGACAGGTAACAGAATCACTTGCCGCGACTGGTTCCAGCTTTGCCTGAAGGAAGGGCTGACGGTTTTCCGCGACCACGAATTCTCGGCCGATCAGCGCTCGCGCGCCGTCAAGCGCATCGCCGAGGTTCGTACGCTGCGCGCCCATCAGTTTCCCGAGGACCAAGGGCCGCTGGCGCATCCGGTCCGGCCTCGCCGCTACCGCGAGATCAACAATTTCTACACGGCGACGGTCTACGAAAAAGGCTCGGAAGTCGTGCGCATGATCCATACCATCCTCGGCGCCGAGACGTTCCGCGCCGGCATGGACCTCTACTTCGAACGTCACGACGGCCAGGCGGCGACGATCGAAGACTTCATCAAAGTGTTCGAAGACGTCTCGGGTCGCGACCTGTCGCAGTTTTCGCTGTGGTATCATCAGGCCGGTACGCCGAACCTGACCGTCAGCTCGGCGTATAATCCGGCGGCGCGGGAATTCACGCTCGAAATCGAGCAGTCGGTGCCGCCAACACCGGCGGAAAGCCGCAAGCGGCTGATGCACATTCCGCTTGCCTTCGGCCTGGTTGGCGCCGGTGGCGAGGCGATAGCCCATAGCGGCGTCGAAGGGGCGAATGTCGAGGACGGTGTCATCCATATCCGCAAACGCCGCCATGTCGTCAGGTTTTCCGGGATTGTCGAGCGTCCGGCCATGTCGCTCAACCGCGGCTTTTCGGCGCCGGTGACGCTTTCGGTCGAGCAGCGGCCCGACGATCAGTTTTTTCTGGCTGGCCACGACAGCGACGCCTTCTCGCGCTGGCAGTCGTTCAACACGCTTTTGACTGATGCGCTGATTGCCGGTTTCCGCCAGATCCTGGACCACAGGCCAACCGAGATCAGCGCCCGGCTGACCGAGCTTGCCGGCAAGACAGCCGGCGACGAAGCACTCGAACCCGCCTATCGGGCACTGGCCCTGGCGCTGCCCGGCGAGGCCGATATCGCCCGCGACATCGGCAAGAACATCGACCCCGACGTCATTTTCGCGGCGCGCGAGGCGCTGGCAGTTGCGATCGCCGGGGCCAACCGCGAGATATTCTCCAAACTTTACGATCGGCTCGCCGACAATGGCCCGTTCAGCCCGGACGCGGCCAGTGCCGGGCGGCGGGCGCTGCGCAATGTCCTGCTGGACTATCTCTCCTTGCTGCCGGGAGGTGCGGGACTCGCTGCCGGGCACTTCCAATCGGCGACCAACATGACGGATCGTGCCGCGGCGTTGACCGTTCTTGCGCACCGTCACCATGGCTCACCTGAGGCGACCAAGGCACTGGCCGATTTCGAGGCGAAATATGCAACCGATCCGCTGGTCATGGACAAATGGTTCCAGACCCAGGCCAGCGTGCCCGGCCCGCAAACCGTGGACGCGGTGCGCGCCTTGACCAGCCACCCGGCTTTCTCGATGGCCAACCCGAACCGGGTACGGGCACTCATCGGTACGTTTTCCAGCGCCAACCAGACCGGCTTCCATCGCGTCGACGGCCAAGGCTACCGGCTTTTCGTCGAAACGGTGCTGCAGGTCGAAAAACGCAACCCGCAGGTGGCCGCCAGGCTGGCGACGGCGCTCAGGTCGTGGCGCTCGCTCGAACCGGTGCGGCAGGCCAAGGCAAGGGAGGCGTTGCTTTCGATCGCCAATACCGAGAAGCTGTCGGCCGATTTGCGAGACATCGTCGAGCGCACCCTGGCGTAAGCGACCTCCCGTTCTCCCCTTGTGGGAAAACGGGAAGACCACCCGAAAACCCCATTATTTTAGTCGATTTTTAATCTTTTTTCGCCGCGCCTCTGGACAAGGCGAATCACCTTTGATTCTTTAGTGACGATTCGGAAGTGCGGCGTTGCCGGATCGTCAAGCGGGACAGAAAATCGGGGAGTGCCATTTATGGCGAAGGCGGACGCGTGGGGCGCGCCCGGCGGGACGGCGTTTGAGCGTCGCGAGGCGCGAAGCGACGGTCTCGCGGGCAATACGCGGCTCATCGCCGAACCTGCCTACCGACGGCTGCTGGCAGCCGAGCCGCTGTTGCGGCGATCGATCCCGGCCCTCATCATCATGTTTCTGTTGATCATCGCAGTACTGCGCTTTCTGTCGCTGATGAACGAGCGCGACGAGATCGAGCGCGACGCCAAGGCGATCCTTGCGCTGGCCGCCGGCCAACTGGCCAGTTCGATCGCCGACGCGACCATGGTTTCCGCGCCCGGCGCGATCCAGGACCTGCTGGAGAGCACCGGTCGTCAGGGCGCGATGGGCCGAAGCCACGTACTGGCGATCACCGATAGCGCCTTCAAGATCATTGCCGTATCGCCGCAGTCGATGCACTGGGAGGGGCGATCGCTCGATGGCGTCGTGCAGGGCGGGCAGCCGCTGTTCATGTTCGGCGACCGCGCCGGGGTAATGGAGGTCAACATCGGCGGACAGGACTGGTACGCGGCAGTGAGCCTGGCGAATGGCCGAAGGGGTGCCGCGGCAGCGTTCGTGCCGCAGGAGGCAGTTTTTGACGCCTGGCGCAAGACGGTCTCACTCAACGTCACGCTGTTCGTGCTGACGGCCGGCGTGCTGATCATCATCCTCTACGCCTATTTCGGCCAGGCGGCGCGCGCCCAGGCCGCCGATCGCATCTATCTCGAAGCCCACCAGCGCATCGACATGGCGCTGGTGCGCGGCCGCTGCGGCCTGTGGGATTGGGACATGGTGCGCGGCAAGATGTACTGGTCGCGCTCGATGTACGACATGCTGGGCTACGAGCCTTGCGACACGATGCTGTCGTTCGGCGAAGTCGATGAAATCATTCATCCCGAGGACGGCGATTTGTTCGAACTCGCCAACAGGATCGTCGCACGCGAGATCGACCATATCGACCAGGTGTTCCGGATGCGCCATGCCGACGGGCAATGGGTGTGGATGCGCGCAAGAGCACACGTTATCGACCCGGAAGCGCCGGAGATCCAGCTGATCGGCATCGCCGTCGACGTCACCGAGCAGCGGCACCTGGCGCTGCGCTCCGAAGCGGCGGACCTGCGCCTGAGGACGGCCATCGAAAACATCAACGAATCTTTCGTGCTGTGGGATTCGTCCGAACGCCTGATCATGTGCAATTCCAAATACCAGCAGGACAACGGCCTGTTGGATCGCGACGTGATGCCGGGCGCGCCGCGCGCCGTTCTGGAGGAACGCATGCTGGCCTTCGCCTCGGAGCGGCGGCTTGCCAACACCAACGGACCGCAGGGAGGCGTGACCTTCGAGCGCCAGCTTGCCGACGGCCGCTGGCTGCAGGTGAACGAGTTGCGGACAAGGGACGGCGGTACCGTCTCCGTCGGCTCCGACATCACCCAGATCAAGCTGCACCAGGAGAAGCTGGTCGACAGCGAGCGCCGGCTGATGGCGACAATCCATGACCTCAGCCTTGCCCGCCGCGCGGAAGAAGAACGGGCTCGTGAGCTCGTCGAACTCAATCGCAAATACATGAAGGAAACCGAGCGCGCCGAAGCGGCAAACCGGGCCAAATCCGAATTCCTGGCCAACATGTCGCACGAGTTGCGCACCCCGCTCAACGCGATCATCGGCTTCTCGGAACTGATGGAACGGCGGCTGTTCGGGCCGCTGGGTTCGCCGCGCTACGAAGAGTATGCCACCGACATCAACGGCAGCGGCAAATATCTTCTCGGTGTGATCAATGACATCCTCGACATGTCGAAGATCGAGGCCGGACAGTTCGCCCTGGATCAGGAAGAAATCGATCTCTGCCCGCTCATCAGGGAGACGGTTCGCGTCGTTTCTCTGCAGGCGGCGGAAAAGTCGATCACCGTCGAAACCCGCATCGCCGATTCGCTGACGCTGTTCGCCGACCGCAGGGCGATCAAGCAGATCCTCATCAACCTTCTGTCCAATGCGGTGAAGTTCACCGGGCAAGGCGGCCACATCTCGGTCAGAGCCCGCAGCATTTCCAGCGCGCTGATCCTGACGATCGAGGACAATGGCTGCGGCATCCCGAAGGCGGCGCTGAGCAAGCTCGGGCGGCCATTCGAACAGGTGCAAAACCAGTTCTCCAAGAGCCATGCCGGCTCCGGCCTCGGCCTCGCCATCTCGCGCTCGCTGGCCGAGCTTCAGGGTGGCGCGTTGAAGATCCGCTCGACCGAAAGCGTCGGCACGATCGTCTCGGTACGCATCCCGATCAAGAAAGCCGCGCAGGCGGTCAGGGCCGCTGCCTGAATGACAAAATAAGTCTCCGGCGGCTCGCGCCGCCGGAGCGGTTGTCAATTCTCACTGCATGCCGTCAGCGCCATCATTGCCCTCGCCGTCCCATTGGCGGTGACGGCCGGGACCCTTCGGCAGTTCGTTCTTCTCGATTTTCCCGTCATTGTCACGGTCGAGCACTGCGAAGACCTTCTTCTGGCGGCTGGTGATGTCATCGGCGGTCAGCGTGCCGTCGCCCTTGGTGTCGTAACGGGCGATGATGCGCCTGGCCATCTGCTCGAAGCGTGCTTTCTCCAGCGCGTCGGCGAGCTGTGCCACGGTCAGCTTGCCGCCATTGTCAGCGACCATCTTCTTCAGCCGCGCGTTCATGGCGTCGGAGAACTGGTCGAAGGTGATGGTGCCGTCATTGTCCTTCATGACCTTGTCGAGGCGCATCATCATGCCGTCGCGCGGCCCTGCGCCGGAGTGCTCGTCGGCATAGGCTGCGGTGCCGACGGCGCCGGCCAGGGCTGCGAAAACGAGCGCAAGTCTGGTTGTCTTTCTCATGGTCTTCTCCTGTTGCATCGTCACCCCCGATGCTTTCCGAAACGACCCTACGGCCCGTTACCGTCACGGCTGTCTCGCACGAAGCAGAAGGTCGAAATCCTTTCTGACCTTCTGCGACGTCTCCCCGAGATGCGCTTCAAGCACCCCGAAATCCGGCAGGTCGGTGACGGCCAGAAGCAGATCCGAAAGCCCTGGCGGAACGTCGTCGCGTTCGAACGCGCCGGTGAGGCAAAGCCGTATCATCTGGGTCAGCGCCAGATAGAGCGAATAGGCATCCACCAGTTCCTGCCTGACCTGGGCGCTGGCGAAATCCGGCGCCAGGCGCGACAGGACCTCAGCCGTGCCGGTGGCCCTGCGGCCTGCCTCGATCTTTCCGGTGATCAGCGCAACCTGGGCAATGAATTCGAGATCGATGAGGCCGCCCGGGATCTGCTTGATGTCCCAGGGATCGCGCGGCGGCTTCTCCTTGTCGACCATGGCGCGCATCTCGGATGCCTCGGCCATCACCTTGGCTGGATCGCGCGGCAGAGCGAGCACTGCGGCAACCTCTCCCTCGACCTCGCGGCAGAGCTCGGCATCGCCGCCGATCGCGCGGGCGCGCGCCAGCGCCATGTGCTCCCATGTCCAGGCGTCCTGGCGCTGATACTTCTTGAAGGCGTCGACATGGGTGGCCACCGGCCCCTTGTTGCCGGACGGCCGCAGGCGAAGGTCGAGCTCGTAGAGCACGCCCTCGGCGGTCGGCGCGGAAACGGCGGCGATCAGCCGCTGTGTCAGCCGGCTGTAGTAATGCGACGGGGCAAGCGGCTTGTCGCCGTCGGACTCCTCCGCATCGGCGTCGTGATCGTAGAGCAGGATGAGGTCGACGTCGGAGCCCGCCGTCAGTTCGCGGCTGCCGAGCTTGCCCATCCCGAGCAGCGCGACCCGGCCGCCGGCAATATAGCCATGACGCAAAGCGAATTCCGCCATCACCGCCTGCAATGCCGCCTCGATGGTCAGGTCGGCGAGATCGGAAAAAGCGCGGCCGGCGCGCGGCGGGTCGATCGACCCGGCAAGCAGCCTGACGCCGATCAGGAATTTTTGCTCCGAAGCAAAGATGCGCAGCCGGTCGAGCACGTCTTCATAGGCTCTGTCGCCTTCGAGGAAGGCGGCAAGGCGCGCCGACAGATAGGCGCGGTTTGGCAGTTCGCTCAGCAGCGCCGGATCGAGCAGCCCATCGAAGACATGCGGCCGGCGCGTGATGATGGCGGCCAGCCGCGGTGCCGCGCCCATGATAGTCGCCATCAGCTTCAGCAAAGCCGGATTCGACTGCAGCAGCGAAAACAGCTGGATGCCGGCAGGCAGGCCGGCAAGGAATTCGTCGAAGCGGATCACTGCCTCGTCCGCCCGCCGCGTCTGGCCGAAGGCTTGCAGCAGCGCCGGCGTCAGTTCGGTCAGCCGCTCGCGCGCTTCCGCCGACCTGGTGACGCGGTAGCGGCCGAAGTGCCAGCCGCGGATAACCCGGCAGATGTCGCTCGGCCGCTGGAAGCCGAGCCGCTGCAAGGTCTGCAAGGTATCGGGATCGTCGACGTCGCCGGTAAAGACCAGATTGCCGATGCCGGCCGAAAGCTCCGGCGCGGTTTCGAACAGCGCTGCATAGTGGCGCTCGACCTGGTGCAGCGCCGCGCGGAACGTTTCGGCAAAGCCTGCCGCATCGGCAAAGCCCAGCATGCGGGCGACGCGCTCCAGCCCCTCTTCGTCCTCCGGCAGGATATGCGTCTGCTGGTCGGCAACCATCTGGATGGCATGTTCGACGCGGCGCAGGAACCAGTATTGCCTGGTGAGCGCATCGCGCGCGTCGGCGGTGATCCAGCCGCGCGCGGCGAGCTCGCCGAGCATCGGCACGGTCTCGCGGCCGCGCAGTTCGGGAAAGCGGCCGCCGGCGATGAGTTGCTGGGTCTGGACGAAGAACTCGATCTCGCGGATGCCGCCGCGGCCGAGCTTGACGTTGTGGCCTTTGACCGCGACCTCGCCATGGCCCTTGTGGGCGTGGATCTGGCGCTTGATCGAATGGACGTCGGCAATCGCCGCGTAGTCCATGTATTTGCGCCAGATATAGGGCTGCAGTCCCTTCACGAACGCGGCGCCGGCGGCAACATCGCCGGCCACCGGGCGCGCCTTGATCATGGCGGCGCGCTCCCAGTTCTGGCCGCGCGCCTCATAGTAGCGCAGCGCCGCCTCGACCGGGATCGCCAGCGGCGTCGAGCCGGGGTCGGGACGAAGCCTGAGATCGGTGCGGAAGACGTAACCGTGCTCGGTGCGGTCCTGGAGGATACGGACAAGCCGGCGGGTCAGGCGCGAAAACAGCTCTGTGGCATCGAGCGGATCGACGACGGCAGGCGCATCGGGGTCGAAGAAGACGACGAGGTCGATGTCGGAGGAGAAGTTCAGCTCATGCGCGCCGAGCTTGCCCATGCCGAGCAGAATCCAGCCCGAGCGTCGCGCCGGATTTTTGGCATCCGGCAATCGGAGCTTGCCTTGCTCATGCGCGTCGCGGAGCAGGAAATCGACAGCCGCACGCGTGCAGGCGTCGGCAAGGTCGCTCAGTCGCCGCACCGTCAGCGAGGTCTCGGCTTCGCCGGCGAGATCGGCCAAGGCGATCAGGAAATGCGCCTCCGCCTTGCATTGGCGCAGCTCCATCATCAGGCTGCTTTCGGAGACGGCCTGTACGCGTGCTGCCTTGTCGACCGCGGCGCCGATCGATGATAGCCGCGCCTCGATGGCCTCGTCGAAAAGCGCATCGAGTATCCGCGGCCGGCGGCGCGCGGTATCGCGCAGGAACGGCGACAGGTCGAACACGGCGGCGAGGAAATCCTGGACGACCCCCTTGCCTGCCAAGAATTTCGCCAGTCGCGGCAGTTCTTTTTGCCGCGCGGCGTCGGCGATCTCCGACAATCCCTGCCTGGCGCGGCTTGCATCCAGCGGAACGAGCTTTATCGCCGGCTTCAACAGCCAGTCCGTTTCGAGGCGTCGCACTGCCATCCTCGCCACTATCAGCGATCCTCCCGCCCGGGAAAACTCATGACGACGGACAATCCGGGATTGCCGGGCAGAAGCTCAAGCCGTCCATTGTGGAACGTCACGATCGCCTTGGCGAGGCTCAAGCCAAGGCCGGAACCCGGCTGCGAGCGGCTCTTTTCCAGCCGCACGAAACGCTCGGTCACCCTGGCGCGGTCGACATCGTCGGGAATGCCCTGGCCGTTGTCGGAGACGGCGAGTCTGATCTCGCTACCGACACGCTCCAGCGTCACGCGAACCGTAGGCCTGGAGGTCGAGTCGGTCGAATATTTGATCGCGTTGTCGACGATGTTGGACAGCGCCTGGCCAATCAGCTCGCGATTGCCGTTGACGGCGAAGGAACCTTGCACCGAAGTTTCGAGCGTCACGCCCGCCTCCTCCGCTACCGGCTCGTAGAGTTCGACGACGTCGTGCACGGCAGCGGCCAGATCAACCCTGGTGGTGCTTTCCGAGGAATAGCCGGCTTCCAGTCGCGAGATCATCAGGATGGCGTTGAAGGTCTTTATCAGCTGATCGGATTCGGCGATCGTTCCTTCCAGCGCCTGCCGGTAGTCGCTGGTGTTGTGCTTGCCGGAAAGCGTCGCCTCGGCGCGATTGCGCAGCCTGGTCAGCGGCGTCTTCAGGTCGTGGGCGATGTTGTCGGAGACCTGCTTCAGGCCCTCGTTCAGCGTGGCGATCCTGGCCAGCATGGAATTGAGGTTTTCCGACAGCCGGTCGAACTCGTCGCCGGCGCCGGTGACCGGCAGCCGGCCGGAAAGATCGCCGCCCATGATACGGCGGCTCGCCTCGGACACGCTGTCGATGCGCTTCAGCGCCGCGCGCCCGACGAAGAACCAGATCAGCAGCCCGCCGACGCCCATCATGCCGAGCGCCAGCATCAAGGCGCGGCGAATGACGGCGCGGAAGCGCTCCGGCTCGCCGAGGTCGCGGCCGACCAGCATGATCATCTGGTTGGGCAGGCGCAGCACCAGGGCAATGGCGTTGTGGCCTTTCTCGCCTTCGGCCTGGACTTCGCTCTGGGCGGGCTCGTTCGGGTCGGAGACCGGGTTGCGCTGCCGCTCGAGCTCGCCCTCACCGAAGCGGCGGTAGGAGAACGGCTCGGTGGTCCAGCCCTCGGCCTCGATCACGCCCGGCTCCAGGCTCTGCACGTTGCCGGTCAGGATCTGGCCGTTGGCATCGGCGATCAGATAGAGATTGGCGCCGGGCTGGCGGGAGCGCTGCTCGACGACACGGACCAGCAGCGGCAAGCCGCCGCGCTGATAGGCGCGGGCGAGGCCGAGCACCTCGTCGTTGATCGTGTCCTGGGTCTGGCCGGTCAGCATGCGCGCCGACAGCGAGGTCATGTAGAACACGAGCAGCACCGCGCAGATGGCGAACAGCAGGAGGTAGAGCGCCGAAAGCCGCGCTGCCGTCGTCTTCATGATGGCCGGCACGGAAAGAGTCATGGGGTTCTAGCCGCTTTTCAGCATGTAGCCGGCGCCGCGAACCGTGTGCAGGATCGGCTTGTCGAAGCCCTTCTCGATCTTGCCCCGCAGCCGCGAGATATGAACGTCGATGACGTTGGTCTGCGGATCGAAATGGTAGTCCCAGACATTCTCGAGCAGCATGGTGCGCGTCACCACCTGGCCGGCATGGCGCATCAGATATTCGAGCAGGCGGAACTCGCGCGGCTGCAGCGTTATCTCGCGCCCGGCGCGGCGCACCGAGTGCGACAGCCGGTCGAGTTCGAGATCACCGACCCGGTAGACGGTTTCGGCTTCCCTGGCGCTGGCGCGGCGGTTCAGCACCTCGACGCGGGCGAGCAGTTCGGAAAAGGCGTAGGGCTTGGTCAGATAGTCGTCGCCGCCGGCGCGCAGACCGGTGACCCGGTCGTCGACTTCGCCGAGCGCCGACAGGATCAGCACGGGCGTCGTATTGCCTCTGGACCTGAGCCCGGCAATGACGGACAGGCCGTCGCGGCGCGGCATCATGCGATCAACGACCATGACGTCATAGTCGCCGGAATCAGCGAGCGCGAAGCCGGTTTCGCCGTCGCCGGCGACATGGGCGGTATGGCCGGCCTCGGCGAACGCCTTCTGCAGGTAGTCGGCTGCCTCGCGATCGTCTTCTATGACGAGAATCTTCATAGAACCGTTATACGCGATTTCGCTGGAAGATTGAGTGGCCGGCATATGCATCGTGGCCTTCTCCATGGCGTATCGCGAACAAAGTGATTCAGGGATACGCGGTAAGTCTTTGTTTTAGCATGTCGTAGCCTAAAACCGCTTCACGCCTTGAGCGGCATGTTCGAGCGGCAGCGGGCGATGGGAAGCCCGCTGCCGCTGGGGCGGAACACGATAACTGACTAACGTATTCAGGCCCCGTGCTTTCCCGTGCGGCGGCTCGGGGGTGTTGAAAACCGCCGCATCGGAAAAGTCGACCACTAGAGCGCCGCGCGTCCTCTTGGACGCGCAAAGGACGCTCTAGCACCTTGAATCGGCGCATGAGCCTTTCCGAAAACGGAATACGTGTTCGGGGTCATGCGCTCAGCCCTTGGCGACAGGCAGTGCGACGAAGCGGTTGCTGTCGTCGCGGGTGATCTGCATCAGCACCGCCTTGCGGCCGGACTTCACCGCGTCGGCCATCGCCTTGTCGACGTCGCCGGTGCCGTTCACTTCGGTCGAATTGACGGAGGTGATGACGTCGCCGGGCTGGATGCCGCGATCGGCGGCATCGCTGTCGGGGTCGACATCGGTCACCACAAGGCCCTTGCCATTGTCAGACTTGGTGACGGTCAGGCCGAGATCGGCGAGCGTGTCGGTCTTCGGCGCGGGGGCAGGCTGCTGGTCGGCCGAGGCCTGCTTGTCGCTCGACGGCAGCTTGCCGAGATCGACCTTAACCGCCTCGCTCTTGCCGTTGCGCCACACCGTGACATCGACAGATTTGCCGGGCGGGTAAGCGCCGATCAGGCGGGCGAGTTCCTTCGGCGAAGCAACGTCCTTGCCGTCCACCTGGGTGATCACGTCACCGGCGGTGATGCCGGCCTTCTTGCCGGGACCGTTGTCCTGTGCGCTGGCAACGAGCGCGCCCTTGCCGGACCCAAGGCCAAGCGACTCGGCGATTTCGGGCGTGACCGGCTGGATTTCGACGCCGAGCCAGCCGCGCTGGACTGTACCGTTCTTCATCAGATCCTGCACGACCTGCTTGGCGGTCGAAGCGGGAATATCGAAGGCAATGCCGACGCTGCCGCCCGACGGCGAGAAGATCGCGGTGTTGATGCCGACAACCTGGCCGTTGAGGTTGAAGGTCGGGCCGCCCGAATTGCCGCGGTTCACCGAGGCGTCGATCTGGATGAAGTCGTCATAGGGACCGGCGCCGATATCGCGGCCGCGGGCCGAGACGATGCCGGCGGTAACCGTGCCGCCGAGGCCGAACGGATTGCCGACAGCCACCACCCAGTCGCCGACGCGAACCTTGGAATCATCGGCGAAGTCGACATAGGTGAACTTGCTGCCGTCATCGACCTTGAGCACGGCAAGATCGGTGCGCGGATCGGTGCCGATCAGCTTGGCGTCGAGTTCCTTGCCGTCATTGGTCACCACGGTGAAGGCGGTGCCCTCCTCGACGACATGGTTGTTGGTGACGAGATAGCCGTCATCGGAGATGAAGAAACCGGACCCTTGCGCCACCGGCCGCGGCTGGTCGTTGTTGCGGTCACGGTGTCCAAAACGGCGCATTCCGTTCGGGCCCTGATCGCCGCCTTGATCGCCAAAGCCGCGGAATTCGCGGAAGAACCGGCGCAGCTGCGGGTTGTCGGGAAGATTGCCTAAGCCGTCCTCGTCGTCCATCTGGCCGGAACCGTCATCGGCCGTCGACTGGATCTTGGCCTTGACGCGCACGCTGACGACCGCCGGCGAAACGCGCTCGACCACATCGGCGAAGCTCGGGACCTGCGGTGCCTCGACACGCACGGCGTCGGCCAGCACCGGGGCTGTCCCGGTGGCAACAGCACCAAAGCCGATCGCGCCGGCAATGGCCAGGGATGCGGCTGCGGCCAGCAGGCGTTTACGGGTGCGAAGATATGAATTGGGGGCAACATTCATGGTTATCGTATCCTCTTTTCAAGGGACGCCCCTTGATTGGCATCCTCGACAAAGGAAATAGAGGGCCGCACATTACGGCGCCATTTCCGGTACATGAAACTTTCGTAATGTATCGATCAATCGCGGCGGAGCATCTTGTCCAGCGCCGCCTGTTCCTCGGCAGTTAATGCAGCGGTCACCGTCGAATGGCGCGAGCGGGCGGCCAGCAGGATGAATGTCCCGCCAACGAGCAGCAGAAGAACTGGCGTCCCCCAGAGCAAAACATTGCGCAGATTGAAGCGTGGCTTCAGCAGCACGAATTCGCCGTAGCGCGAAACGACATAGTCCATCACCTGCCGATCGGTATCGCCGGCGACCAGGCGCTGGCGCACAAGGATGCGCAGGTCGCGGGCGAGGTCGGCATCGGACTCGTCGATCGACTGGTTCTGGCAGACCATGCAGCGCAGGCCTTCCGACAAAGCGCGCGCCCTCGCCTCGAGTGCCGGGTCGGCGAGCACCTCGTCGGGCTTGACCGCCTGCACGGCGCCGGCGAACAACAGCGCCAGCAGCAGGACCAGCGAGGCCAGCGTGACCCTTTTCATTGCGGGCTCGCCGATGGCACGCCGGCCGCAGCCTTGCGGCGCGACGGTGCGCCGACGCGCAGGCGGCGGTCGAGCAGCGACATCGCCGCGCCCGCCATCATCACCATTCCGCCGCCCCAGATCAGCGTCACCAGCGGCTTCCACCACAGACGAACGACCACAGAGCCATCGCTGCCCTCGTCGCCAAGCGAAAGATAGAGCTGGCTGAAGCCGATCGTCCTGATGCCGGATTCGGTTGTGGTCATCTGGCGCACCGGATATGAGCGCTTGGCCGAGGTGATCTCGCCGGTGACGCTGCCGTCGGCGCCAAGCAGGGCGAAGCGGCCGCGATCCTCACTGTAGTTAGGCCCCTGGGCCGGGTAGAGTCCCTCGAAGCGCAGCTTGTGGCCGGACAGTTCGACGGTCTCGCCGGCATGCATCGACAGGATTTTTTCGGTGCCGAAGCAAAGCGTGCCGACAATGCCGAGCGTTGTCAGCCCGAGGCCGAGATGCGCAAGCGCTGTGCCGAAGACCGAGCGCGGCAGGCCGGCGAAGCGCCTGAGCATGGTGGCGGGCGCGACGGTGCCGAAGCCGGATTTGACGGCGAGATCGGAGAGCGCGCCGCAGATCAGCCAGAAGGCAAGGCCGACACCGAGTGCCGCCAACACCGAAGCGCCATCGATGAACAGGGCCGTCACCAGCACGGCGAGCAGCGCCGCCGCGAAAGCCGCCATCAGGCGCTGGGCGACCGCGAAAATGTCGCCGCGCTTCCAGGCGAGCAGCGGCCCGAACGGCACGACGACCAGCAGCGGCACCATCAGCGGGCCGAATGTCAGGTTGAAGAACGGCGCGCCGACCGAAATCTTGTCGGCAGACAGGGCTTCGACGACGAGCGGGTAGAGCGTGCCGACCAGCACGGTGGCGGTGGCGGTGGTCAGGAACAGATTGTTCAGGACCAGCGCGCCTTCGCGCGAGATCGGGTGAAACAGGCCGCCGGCCGTCAGCCGGGAGGCGCGCAAGGCAAACAGCGCCAGCGAGCCGCCGATGAACAGCGTCAGGATGCAGAGGATGAACACGCCACGCGTCGGATCGGTGGCGAATGCGTGCACCGAGGTCAGCACGCCGGAACGCACCAGGAAGGTGCCGAGCAGCGACAGTGAGAAGGTCAGGATCGCCAGAAGCAGCGTCCAGATCTTCAGCGCCGAGCGCTTTTCCATGACGATCGCCGAATGCAGCAGCGCCGTGCCCGCCAGCCACGGCATGAAGGATGCGTTCTCGACCGGATCCCAGAACCAGAAGCCGCCCCAGCCGAGCTCATAATAGGCCCAGTAGGAGCCCATGGCGATGCCGCCGGTGAGGAACATCCAGGCAACCAATGTCCACGGCCTTACCCAGCGCGCCCACGAAGCGTCAATGCGGCCCTCGATGAGGGCAGCGACAGAGAAGGAAAAGCAGATCGAGAAACCGACATAGCCGAGATAAAGCAGCGGCGGATGGATGGCGAGGCCGAGGTCCTGCAGGATCGGGTTGAGATCGCGGCCCTCGATAGGCGCCGGATTGAGCCTGACGAACGGGTTCGACGTCGTCAGGATGAACAGGAAGAAAGTGGCGCCGATCGCTCCCTGCACGGCAAGCACATTGGCCCGGAGCGTCGCCGGAAGATTGCCGCCGAAGACGGCGACGAGCGCGCCGAAGAAGGTCAGGATCAGCACCCAGAGCAGCATCGAACCTTCGTGATTGCCCCAGGTTCCGGTGATCTTGTAGATCAGCGGCTGCAGCGAATGCGAGTTCTCCCAGACGCTCTCAACCGAGAAGTCGGAGCCGGCGTAGGCGGTTGCCAGCGCCACGAAAGACAGCGCCGTCAAGGCAAAGCCGGTCAGCGCGGCCGGTGCGCCGATGGCCATCATCTTGTGGTTGCCGGTGCGCGCACCGAACAGCGGCACCATCGTCTGCACCAGGGCCAGCGCAAACGCCAGGATCAGGGCGAAATGTCCGGTTTCAACCATTGTCACCGCACCCGCTAGTCACTCTTGCTCTCCTGCCATACGCCCTTGGCCTTGAGGCCGTCGGCCACTTCCTTGGGCATATAGGTCTCGTCATGCTTGGCCAGCACGCTGTCGGCGACAAAGATTCCGTCAGGGCCAAACGAGCCTTCGGTGATCACGCCCTGCCCTTCCCGGAAGAGGTCGGGAAGAATGCCGGTATAGGTGACCTTGACGTCCTTCTGGTTGTCGGTCACCGAAAAGGCGACGGTGGCGCCTTGGCCGCGCTCGACCGTGCCTTTTTCGACGAGACCGCCGAGCCTGATGCGCTGGCCCGGCTGAAGGCTGGCGGTGGCCAGATCGGCCGGCATGTAGAAATAGGAGGCCTTCTGGCCAAGCGCATAGAAGGTCAGCCCCGTGGCAACACCGAGAAACCCCAGCCCCGCTGCGATCACCGACAGTCGTTTCTGCTTGCGCGTCATCGTCTACTCCGTCGCCGTCACGCCAAGCGAGGCGGCAAAGGCGGTGAATTTCCTGGCCTGGTCGCTGTCCGCGCCAAAGACGGCGATACCGCGATTGAGCGCGTCACGCGCCTGATCTGTCTTGCCCAGCACGGCATAGGAACGAACGAGCTGCATCCACCCTTCCTCGTCGCGCGGATTTTGCCGAAGCTTTTCGTCGAGGCCGGCAACCATGGTGCTGATCATGGCTTGCCGGTCCTGCGGCGACATCGAGGAAGCAGCATCGATATCCTCGGCGGTCGGCCCTTTCGCGGGCGCCTCCGAAGCGACGCTGCGGGCGGCGGATTCGGCCAGCGCCTGCTCGACGGCGCCGCGCCACGGCGAGCCCTGCGGCAAGGCGGCAAGCATCTTTTGCCAGGCCGCCGTGGCTTCAGCTATGCGGCCTTCCTGTGCCATGCCCATGGCGAGATAGAACGAGGCCTTCGGATTGGCCGGATCGAACTTCAACGCCGCCTCGAAAGCCGCCTGCGCTTCGGCGGAGACAATGCCGCCGGCCGCATTGGCGATCGCCTCGCCAAGACCCGCCTGGCGGGCGGCGCTGTCGCTGTCGAGGCGGATGGCGTTGCGATAGGCGGTCACCGCATCGGCGTATCGCTGCATGCGCAGATAGACCGGCGCCAGCACGTCCCAGCCGCGGCCATCGGATGGGTTGGCCGCCAGGTGCGCCTCGGCGCGGGCTATCAGCTCGTCGACCGAGCTGTCGGCGGGGTTCTTGGCCAGGCGTTCGCTGAGCGGCTGCGACGGCAGGTCGGGTGAGCCGAGCTGGCCATAGAGGCCCCAGCTGACCAGCGGAACCAGCAGCACGGCCGCCGTCGCCACCAGCCTTGTCGACCGCGACGGCTGCGTCGCCGTGTCGTCGGCGTGGCCGGCATTGCTCAGGCGAAGGATGCGGCGGGCGATTTCGGCGCGTGCCTCTTCGGCCTCCATTGGCTGGATCAGGCCACGCGCCATATCGCGGTCAAGCTCGGCCAGCTGGTCGCGATAGACTTCAAGGTCGTGATCGCCGGCAGCGGACGCGTTCTTCGATCCGCCGGCCAACGGCAGCAGCACCGCCAGGCTTGCGCCCAGCGTCAGGATTGCGGCTATGACCCAGAACAGCATGGCTCTTCCAATAGAACGAGACCCTTGCCCTGCCAACACAAGCGTGCTGCGACGCTTTGGCGGGGCCGCTCCGATCGATAATGCATGTCGTGCAAAAGTGTGCAGCGGTTTTGCGATAACGACCATGCATCAAAACAAGAACCTAAAGCGCGTCGCATGAGGCCGGTCGAACGCGACGCGCTTTAGTGCCGGACCGGAATCGGCGGATCGACGGCCGGCCAGCTACGTCAGCGGCGTCCAGCTGCCGTCGGCATTGCGGCACGCGGTTCCGCGCGCGGTGGCGCCGGCGGTGCCGGTAAACACCGTATGGGTGTATTGCCGGCAGTCCTGCGAGCCGACGCGATAGGGCTGGGCGGCGACCACTTCGCCGCGATGGGCCGAACTGTCGCTCTTCCAAGCCACTTTCTGGCCGCTCGCCGTGTATTCAAGCGCCTTGTATTCCGCCTCGAGCGCGCTGCGCTTCTCGGTCTCGCTCAGGCCGGCGCCGATAGAGCCGCCGACGAGGCCGCCGCCCATGGCGGAGATGATCGTCGTCGCCACCTTGGCGCCGCTGGGGGGCGTCGCGGCCGGCGTCACCGTAACGGCCGGGCCCTTGCCGAGCGTTGTGCAGCCGGAGACGGCGAGCAGGGCGGAAACGAGCGCGACGCGAATCTTCATGCCAATACCGGCTTTCTTGAGCTGGACCGCCGCGCTGTCAGCAGCTGGCGCGGCCATAATGTCGATGTTTGTCGGAAATTTGGCCGCAGCCGGCCACCTGGAAAAGCAATCTGGAAAAGCATTACTGAAGGCTCCGCAATCGAACCATCGCCTTCAATCCACCCATGACGGATCGTTCCAGCGCCAGAGAGCCTCCATACTCGTTGACAAGGTCGGCGACAATGGCAAGTCCGAGCCCGCTGCCCGGTTTTGTCTCGTCGAGACGCCGGCCGCGCTGCAACACCTCGCGCGCCTTGTCGTCGGGAATGCCGGGGCCGTCATCCTCGATGCTGATCTCGAACAGGTTGGCTGCGCCTTCCGTGCCAGCGCCACCCTTGCTGGAGATTGGCTTGACCGAAACGGCGACCGCGCTCCTTGCCCATTTCATCGCATTGTCGAACAGATTGCCGAGCAGCTCCTCCAGGTCCTCGCGTTCGCCGGCAAAGACGATGTCGGTGGCCGGCAGTGAGAGCGACAGCGCCGTCTGCGGGTTGAGCTTCTGCAGCACCCGAACCATGCGCTGGACCAGCGGCGCCACCGGCGTACGGTAGACGACGCTGTCCCGCTGCGCGGCGACGCGGGCACGTTGCAGATAATGGTCCACTTGCTTTTGCATGGAAGCGGCCTGCTCGGCGATCAGCTGACCCTTGGCGCCACCCAGCGCCCGTCCCTCGTTGAGCAGCACGGCAAGCGGCGTCTTCAGCGAGTGAGCCAGGTTGCCGACCTGCGTGCGCGACCGCTCGACGATACGCCTGTTGTTCTCGATCAGCGCATTGGTCTCGTTGGCGAGCGGCTCGATCTCGGCCGGGAAACGGCCGTCTAGGCGCTGCGCGGTTCCTTCGCGCACCATGGCAAGCGCATTCCTGACCCGGCGCAGCGGCTGCAGGCCGAGCAGGATGGCAATCGCATTGATGGCGATCATGCCGACGCCGAACAGCGACAGATAGGTCAAAAGGCGCCGCTGGAAGGTGGCGATTTCCTGCTCGAGCTCGGTCTGGTTGCCCATGACGCGGAAGCGCGCGGCGCGGTTTTTCGCATCGAGCACGAACTCGCTCTCGAACACCTCCAACTGCTCGCCTTCGATGCCGTCCGCTGAATAGCTGCGCTGGAAGCTGGCATTGAAGGGCACCTCGGCAACGCTTGGCGACGGGATCGCCTTGGTCATCGACGACGAATGGAGATCGCCGTGCACGCCTTCCGAGGCAGGCTCGACCGACCAGTACCAGCCGGAATTCGGTTCCGAGAACCTCAAATCACCAAGGTCGGGGGCGCCGGTCAATTGGCCGCTTTCAGAAACGCCGACCGAGCCGATCAGGTTGAACAGATGCGCCGAAAGCAGGCTGTCGAAACCGCGCTCGCTGGCCTGGCGATAGAGCGTGGTGATCAAGGTGAAGATGACGACCAGAGTGAGGATCGCCCAGACCGTGGAAAAGGCGATGACGCGAAACGCCACCGAACGCGGCCATGACCGCAGCGACGGCGTGTTCGAGACGGCGGGTTTTGTAGGCAGCGGTTCCGCGTTACGCCTCCGGCTTACGCATGCGGTAGCCCATGCCGCGAACAGTTTCGATCATGTCGATGCCCATCTTCTTGCGAAGCCGTCCGACAAAGACCTCGATCGTGTTGGAATCGCGGTCGAAATCCTGGTCGTAGAGATGCTCGACCAGCTCGGTCCGGGACACCACCTCGCCCATGTGGTGCATCAAATAGGCAAGCAAGCGGAATTCGTGCGAGGTCAGCTTCAGCGGCACGCCGTCGACGTCGGCCTTGGAGGCCTTGGTGTCGAGGCGGAGCGGCCCGCAGGTCAGTTCGGACGAAGCGTGCCCGGCAGCACGCCGGATCAAGGCCCGCACCCTGGCCAGGATTTCCTCGATGTGGAAGGGTTTGGTGACGTAGTCGTCGGCGCCGGCGTCGATGCCGGCAACCTTGTCGCTCCAGCGGTCGCGTGCCGTCAGGATCAGCACCGGCATCTTGCGGCCGCCGCGCCGCCAGCGCTCGACCACGCTGATGCCGTCCATCTGCGGCAGGCCGATATCGAGCACCGCGGCATCATAGGGCTCGGTGTCGCCGAGAAAAAGCCCTTCCTCGCCGTCGAAAGCGCGGTCGACGACATAGCCGGCATCGACCAGCGCATCGCCGATCTGCCGGTTGAGATCCTTGTCATCTTCGACGACGAGTACGCGCATGCGGAAGGCCTGTTGAAGCTGTTCAGATATAGGCCGATTCCGGCAGACTGGGAAACGGCACGGTTCAGTTCAGCGGAACGACGATCTCCGAGCGACGGGGACGCTGCCCGTCCTTGCCCGGAACGAGCACGACGATGACGCAGACCGGCTGGCCGCCGCGTGTCGACTGCGAGGCCTTGGCCAGGGTGCCGCCATTCTGCTCGGCCACCTGCTGGCCGATCGCGTAGCAGTCGGACGCGGCGAGGACGACCGGCTGAGTCCACTCGGGCACGACAGCGGGGATCGCCATCGCTTGCGACGCAAGCAGACCGGCGGCTGACAGCGCCAGTGCCGCGGTCCGGAAGTGGGAGCGAAGGGTTTTCATGGTCAGCGTTCTAACGCGCCGGTGCTGAACGTGATATGAACGGTGAACGCTCGAATGCATGCCCGCCACACCCCTGAAGCGCGAGATTACCGGATTGCCATTTCGCCGCCCGGCTCCGCGAAATCGCCAATGTTTAACCTAGCCCTCCAATCCTTCGCCGACAACCGGCGTCATCTGGCGGGCAGGACCATTTGGGAGGACGAAGCATCCGGCCCAAGGCAACCGATGGCAGTTCAGGCGAACCGAACCTGAAACAAAAAAACCGCCTCTGCGGCGGGTCGTTGGCGCCATCAGCACCATAGGGGAATTAGTAGCATAGCTGCCGGCACAAAGCAAGAACAAAATTGCTCGATTTGCAAAAAGTGCCCGGTGGTCAGCCCTCGTCCTTGATCACGGCGCGGAAGCGCAGCAGCCCGTGATGGGCCGAAAGGTCCTCGTCGTAGCGGGCTTCGGCGAATTCGAGCTTGAGGTAGGCGCGGCGATGTTCGCCGAGCGAGAGAGCCGTATCGCGCAGGCGGGTGCTAACAAGGTCCATGATGTCATTGGTTTCCTTGCTGGCCTCTGATTTCGACCAGACATGCAACGTCAGCAACTGTTCTGCGTCGTTCTCCATCCCCGTTGCCCAATCGTAGACGCTGGTGCGGCCGAAGGTCATGTGGGGGAACGCAACATTTTCCGGCGCATGGTCGAACAATCTTGCATCGCCCAGTGCCGCCGACAGGTGGGGATCGCCGTTCACTGCCTCGAATATGGCCCTCTGCAATTCGACGGCGGGCGCGGTCATCGTCTTTCCCTTCGCCCGTCGCGTCGACCTCCCGGCTGCGTAGCTGCGTTGCATGAAGGCATCCCGGCAAAGCGCGAATCAGCGCGTCTCATGCGGATTATGAACCTTCATGATCTCGGCAATAAGCCCTGCTCCTGCAACCCGCGACGGCACGGCCGACGAAGCCGATGCGTTTGCTTCCTGGCTGCAGCTGGAATGGGAAATGTCAGGCTCATGATTTGGGCTGTATCGATGCGGATACTGCCTGCTTGACTGTCCGCGACGCCCGCTTCTTCTTCGGGGCGACCGGATTCAGAGCCGCCGCCGCGCGGTCCGCCTCTTCCTTGGCCAGTCGCAATTCCCTCAGCCTTGCCGTCTTGATGGTCCTGGCCTTCGCCTCCGAGAGATATTCGGCAGTTGCTTTGTTCCGCTCCGCCGTCTTCTTTTGATTTTCCATGAAGCGAGCCTCAGATTTTCCCATGATGTTCTGATTGCCTTGGGCCATCGGTAAAATCTCCTTGCAGCTAAAGTCGAAAACGTGAATTTCACTGTAAGATAGGTGTTTCACAGCGGAAATTCAATTCTCAGGCATTTGGCATGACCCAACTGTGGTGAGAGACCTGGCAGAAATAATACCTGTTAATATTATCGCGGATCGCAAGATTCTCTGGCGCTCCCGCAAATCGAGTATCCAGCGAGTCTTCCGAGAGAACCAACGCCGGACGATACGGTGCGACCCGCAAAGAGCGGGACAAGCGTCCCGTGTGACGACTGCCAATCCTCGGCACCTCGCGCAAGCGGCTGCACCATGCCCCTACTGCGTCTCGCCGCTGATCACCTCGGCATGGTCCTTGATGATGGTAGAAACGAAGCGGATGACGGCGCGCATCGGCGCCTCCGCCCCGATTTCACGGCGATAGACGAGCGACACCGGATGACTGCCGAGAATGTCGGGGGCAAGGCGCACCATCCGCAGTTCAGCTTCGGCCAACATGCAGGGCATTACCGCCAGACCGGCGCCACTCAGAGCCGCCGCCAGCATTTCCGTCATTTCGGCAACGCGAAGGACAATTGTCGCGCCGGCGCCGTGCGCCTCAACCCATTTGGCGCCGGGGACGCCGGCAAGGCTTGCGTGAAATCCAATGATCTCGTGTCCGGCCAGCTGGCGAGGATCGATGGGCATCGGGTGACGGTCGAGATAGCGCTGGGACGCATAGATCGACCAGCCCGCAACACAAAGCTTCTGCGCGATCAAATCGTCTGCGGCGACGGTGCCGATCCTGACCGCTAGGTCGGCCTCGCCGTGCTGCAGGTCCACGGGCCTGCTGCCGCTCGTCAGTTCAAGATTGATATCGGGGTGGGTCTTATGGAACCCGGCCATACGCTCGGCAAAAAGGGGGCTGAAGCCCGACGGCAGTGCCAGCCGAACGCTATTCTTGCCCGAACGCACAAGCGCCGTCAGTGCTTGCATGGTACGTTCAAGGTCATCACCGAGCGGCAGCAATGTCTGGCCAAGCGGCGTGATCTCGATGCCTTGCCGCGTTCGCACGACAAGCGAAACCCCGAGTGCCGCCTCAAGAGCAGCAAGGCGCCGGCTGATCGTCGTGTGACGCACGCCGAGCACGCGCGCTGCTCCCGACAACGTTCCCGCGCGGGCGGCAGCGAGAAAGTAGCGCAAATCGTTCCAGTCCGGTTCGCCGGTCTTGGTCACGAACCTAGTCTAGATCAATTCCTCGCCGCGCACCTGTGCAGTTTTGCACAAGCATGCGCGGAAATTGCAAATCGCCTGAATTTGACGTCCGCGCGAGAATAGGCCTGATCCAATTCAGGGAAGCGATCGATGGATATCGAAGGTTTGCGAACGATGGTGGCGCGGCACGCGACGTCGGCCAATGCGTTGGTGGCGCTCGGTTTGGCGATGGAGGCGCGTATTTCCGGCACGCCACTCGAGGGCAGTGTGGCCCGGCGCACAGGGGCCGTGCTTGCCGAACTCGGCGCCTCCGACGTCGTGGCAAGTGCTGGCGTCATCGAACTTACGCCGGTGCTGGCCAGCATCCGGGTCGACCTGCTTTCAGGTGGCAAGCTGCTGTCGCGCTCCTCCGAAAGCGTCGAGGCCCTGGAAGCCCGTTTACGCCAGGCCTTCGGCGACGTTTCATCTGGCTTCCCGGCGTTGCTGAAGCGGCTGATCGCGCCACAACTGGCCGGTTTGCCGGAGAGGCTCGCCGCACCGGGCGCAGCCTTCCTGGATATCGGCGTCGGCGTCGGCGCCCTGTCGGTGTCGATGCTGCGGCAATGGCCCGGCCTGAAGGCGGTCGGTGTCGATCCCTTGCCTGAAGCCATCGCGCAGGCCGCTGCCAACGTCAGGGCAGCCGGGCTCGAACATCGCATCGAACTGCACACCGGGCTGGGCCAGGATATCGCGGACACGGACGCGTTCGACCTTGTTTTCGTACCAAGCGCCTTCATCCCCGAGCCGGATGTCAGGGCCATCGTCAAGCGCAGCCACGCCGCGTTGCGGCCCGGCGGCTGGCTGCTGCTGGCAATGGTCAATCCTGGACCGGATGCACTGGGAGACGCCCTCGCCCGCCTCCGCACCACAATGTGGGGCGGCACGGTCTTTGAAAAAGGCGCAGCCCAGGACCTGGTCGATCAGAGCGGCTATGCCGACAGCCGGTTGCTGCCCGGCCCGACCGGGGCGCCTGTCGCCTTCGTCGCCGGGCGTAAGCGGGGCTAACGGTTTCCAGGAGCGGACGATGAAACTGCTGATCTTCGGCGCTTCCGGTGCGACGGGTCGACTGCTTGTCTCGGCGGCGTTGGCGAAGGGCCATGCGGTGACCGCCTTCGTCCGCACGCCGGGCAAGCTTGCCATCAGCCACGAAAATCTGAAGGTGATCGTCGGAAACGTCGCCGATCGGCAGGCAGTCGAACGCGCCGTTGTTAGGTATGATGCGGTTTTCAGCTGTCTTGGGGTGGGCGTGCCGCTGAAACGCGATCCGGCCGTCGTTGCCGGCATCGGCTTCATCGTCGCGGCGATGCAGCAGGCCGGCCCCGAACGGCTCATCTATCTTTCATTCCTTGGCGTTCGCGACGGCCGGCGGCAACTAGGCCTCCTGTTGGGCAACATCATCGTGCCATTGGTGCTGCGCAATGAGGTGACGGACCATGAGGTGAAGGAAAGCCTGGTCGTTCAATCCAGTCTCGACTGGACCATCGTGCGGCCGCCCAAGCTGAGCAATGGAGCGGCAACGGGTGAATTCCGCCATGGCAATGGCATCCGGGCGGCATCGCTGCTGCCGACACTGGCGCGGGCCGACGTAGCGGCCTTCATGCTCGCCCAGATCAACGACACCACCTACTCGCGCAGGACAGTCAGCATCCTGCGCTGACGCCGCACGGGAGCCGTCTTCCCCTCGACAAACCTCCCGCTTATCTTCATCGCCCTTATCTTCATCGCCCTTGTAGGCAGCGCCAAAATGGACGAATAGTCATAGCGGCGCGCCGCCGTGAAATTGCCGGTATGCGGTTTCTCAGTTGGCGGCATCGCCGCAGCCGGATCCTGGAATGGCCAGTCCTTTGGAACCACGCAAGAGAAGAGGTCCGGTCGCCGCTAGGCTGCTGGCGGTGGATGCGTGGATCGATTCCTCGGTCTACGAAATCGGCTTCAGGGCGCGCCAGTTCTGGGAGGCGGCGACCATCTTCTCGCGGCGTTTCCGCGTCGGCGGCTGGCGCCGCGGCCTGATCGAACTGTTGAGTGAAGGCTTTACGCTCGGTGCCGGCGGCATCGTCGTGCTTTTGGCGCTGGCCTTGCCGGCCTTCCAGATAACCGCCGGCGACTGGCGCACGCAAGGCGACTTCGCCGTCACCTTCCTCGACCGCTACGGCAACGAGATCGGTCAGCGCGGCATCATCCAGCGCGATTCAGTGCCGGTCGACGAGATGCCCGACCATGTCATCAAGGCGGTGCTGGCGACCGAGGACCGCCGTTTCTTCGACCATTACGGCATCGATGTGCTCGGCCTGTCGCGCGCCATATTCGAGAATGTGCGGGCAAATTCCGTCGTCCAGGGTGGCTCGAGCATCACCCAACAGCTGGCCAAGAACCTGTTCCTGACCAATGAGCGGACATTCGAGCGCAAGATCAAGGAAGCGTTCCTGTCGCTGTGGCTCGAAGCCAATCTGTCGAAGAAGGAAATCCTGCAGCTTTACCTCGACCGCGCCTATATGGGCGGCGGCACCTTCGGCATCGAGGCGGCAGCCGATTTCTATTTCGGCAAGAGCGTCAAGGACCTGAACCTTGCCGAGGCGGCGATGCTGGCCGGCCTGTTCAAGGCGCCGACCAAATATGCGCCGCACATAAACCTGCCCGCCGCCCGGGCGCGGGCCAACGTGGTGCTGTCCAATCTGGTCGATTCCGGCTTCATGACCGAAGGTCAGGTGCTGCAGGCAAGGCTGCACCCGGCCGAAATCGTCGACCGCGGCGAGCAGAAGAGCCCCGACTATTACCTCGACTGGGCCTTCGACGAGGTCAAGAAGATCGCCGCCAAAGGCGGCCCGCACTCGCTTGTCGCCCACACCACCTTCGATGCCAACATTCAGAAGGCGGCCGAAGAATCGATGGAGTTCCACCTCCGCCAGTTCGGCAAGGAATACAACGTCACCGAGGGCGCCATCGTCGTCATCGAGACCAATGGCGCGGTCAGGGCGATCGTCGGCGGCCGCGACTACGGCGCCAGCCAGTTCAACCGCGCCACCAAAGCGCTTCGCCAGACCGGCTCCTCGTTCAAGCCCTATGTCTATGCGACGGCGATGGAGCATGGCTTCACGCCGGATTCGGTGGTTTCCGGCGGACCCATCTCCTGGGGCAGCTGGTCGCCCCACAATTACAATGGCGGGTCGGCCGGCAACGTCACGCTGATCACGGCGATGGCCAAATCGATCAATACGGTGCCGGTGCGGCTGGCCAAGGATTATCTCGGCATCAAGCCGATCAAGGCGATGGCCGAGGCGATGGGCGTCGAGTCGCCGCTTGAATCGCACAAGACCATGGTGCTCGGCACGTCGGGCATGACCGTGATGGACCAGGCGACGGGTTACAGCGTGTTTGCCCAGAACGGCCTTGCCGGAACCCGGCACGGCGTCAGCCAACTCTTTACCCGTACCGGCGAGGTGGTCTACGACTTCGCCAAGGATGCGCCGCCGCCGCACCGGGTGCTGTCGGAGCAGGCGCTCAAATACATGAACACCATGCTGGCGGCGGTGCCGGTGATCGGCACGGCCCGGCGCGCGGCCCTTCCAAACATCGTCGTCGCCGGCAAGACCGGCACGACCCAGTCCTACCGCGATGCCTGGTTTGTCGGCTTTACCGGCAACTACACGGCCGCCGTCTGGCTCGGCAATGACGACTTCACCGCGACCAACAAGATGACCGGCGGCACGCTGCCGGCTATGGTGTGGCAGCGGCTGATGCTCTATGCGCACCAGCACATCGATCTCAAGCCGATCCCTGGCCTCGATCACCCCTTCGTCGATGCCGAAATCGCCGCCAAGGCCGAGGAAGTGGAAAAGAAGAACGCCGAACAGGCAGCTGCCGATGCCGCCGCCGAGCGTCCGCCGGTGCTGTCCAGCCGGACCACCCAGACCCTGAAGGAACTGACCAGGCTGTTCCAGGCGGCACCCGTGCTCGATGCGCCCGCTGCGCCGGAGACCCTGTCGGCGCTGTGACGGCCAATTGCGCGGGGCCGCTTGCCACAAGGCCGTGCGCCGCGATATCCCCGAGGGGCAATCTTTCAGTCCCGGCCTTCGGTTCCCTTGCCTCCTCATGCTCAAGAACGCCTTCCTGACACTGCTTTCGCTTGCCATCGCCGTCGTCGGCGGTGGCGGCAGCGTCTGGTATGCACTGAAGCTGCAGGACGGCGTCGGCGCCATCAGGATCGGCCAATGGACCGCCTTCCCCGATATCGGCACGCCGACGGCAGATCCCTATTCGAAGGCCCGCGTGGCTCGCGAAGGCGTGCTGGCGCTCGGACAGGCGGAAGGACTGTCCTTCATAGCCGAGCGCGATTCCGGCGGCGAACAGCTCAAGCGGCAATGTGCCTACAAGATTGCGGGCGGCTTTCCCACCGCCCGGTTCTGGACGCTTTATGCCGCCGACCAGTCGCTTGGCGTGGTCGAGACCGGCAAGCCGAGGCCGGCTGCGCTGCAGTCCTATCAAGTGCTGCGCCAGGCCGACAATTCGGTGGTCATTTCCGTCGGCAGCCGCCCTGCGCCCGGCAACTGGCTGCTGACCAGCGGCGCCGGTAAGATGTACTTGGTGCTTACGTTCTACGACACGCCGATCGCCAGCAGCACCGGTCTCTCGGACGTCACGCTGCCGCAGATCCAGAAGGTCGGCTGCAATGCGTAGCCTGCTGCATGCCGTGCTGCTCGGCCTGCTCGGCGCCGGCATCGTGCACATCATCGTGCTGGTGCTCGTCCCCGAGTTTTCCGAACGCGACGCCTGGTCGCGATTGGCCATGGCTTCGGATCTCTACAAGATGACCCGGCTCGACGCGGAAGCCGGCGGCGCGCCGGTGGTGAAATCGGTCGATCCGCTGTTTTATGCGGCGGCATGCCGCTTCGATCTTGCCGAGGGGATGGTGCGGGTCAAGGCGCCGGGAAAGGTGCCGTTCTGGTCGATATCGGTCTATGACCGCGGCGGCCACAACATCTACTCGTTCAACGACCACAGCGCGACCGCAGGCGTGCTCGACACCGTTGTACTGACGCCGGCCCAGATGATCGAGGTCCGCAAGGATCTTCCCGAGGAACTGCAAGGGGCGATCTTCGTCGAGGCGCCGATAGAGGAAGGCGTATTCGTCATCCGTTCGTTCGTGCCCGACGACAGCTGGAAGCCGATCGTCTCGCGGTTTCTCGAACAGAGTTCCTGCGAACTGCAGGATTTTTAAGCCGGTTCCGATGCTCAGTGATGCGGTACCGGCAATGTTCCCGAAGGTCCCGGCTTGTCGGGGCCGGCCGGCCGCGTTTCGCCCGTCAGCGGCCGCTGCTCGTAGCGCACCCCGGGAAAGATGATCACTGCCGCCGGCGCGGCTTGTTGTGCTCGATTGGTTGCCGCCGTTCGCGGCACGAAAGACAGTACCATGCCCATGGTTCGCGTATTCCTCTCGGTTGCCCCGGAGCACAACGCAACGCCTCCATAGTCGATTAAGAAGGCAGTAGGTTAACGGAGCGCTAACGGATCGCCGCTAAATTGATCTTTGTTCTTGGGAAACGCGAAACCGGTACAGCCCGGCAGAGCGCTGTCCAGATCGTGTCGAGTGTCGGGCGTATCCTTCGTGTCAGCTTCGGATTTCAGGCAAATCGCAGCAGGAGCTGAATCGGGAAAGGCCGAAAGGCTGTTTCGCGCCGCGGTATCGGCGTTCTGCTCGCTCACCCGCCCTTCGCGCCGGGAGATCGCGCAGCTCGAAGACCTGACGCTGCCGCTTTTCGAGAATGTCTCGGTCGAATCGCGCCGCTACGTCGCGGCAGCCCTTTCCGAATGCGAATATGCACCCGCCGCGCTGGTGCGGCGGCTTTGCCAGGAGCGGGTCGACATCGCCGCTCCGCTGCTCATCCGCTCGCGCGCCCTCAGCGACGTCGACCTGATCGCGCTGATCGGACGTCACGGCCTGCCGCATGCCCGTGCCATTGCCCGCCGCAAGGATCTCAATCAAACGATCGCGGATCTCATCAAAGTGCTCGAAAGGCCGACGCTGGTGCGGTCGCAGCAGCAGCCGGAAACAACCGCCAAAGCCGCGTCCGAAAACGCCGAAGTGGTTGCGGGCGAGGTCAACAGGCAAGAGGCTTCCGATGCCGCTGAAACTGTACGCCGCCGGTTGCGATCCATGATGCGCGCCGAGAGCGGCGCCGCCATCAGTCCGTTCGTCGAGCCACAAACCTATGTCAAGCTGCGCGAGACCGCGCTGACCGGCAATGCGGCATTCTTCCAGACAGCGCTCGCCGATGCGCTCGAAGTCGATTTTTCAACGGCGCGGACGCTCACCGCGAGCCACAATTACACACCGCTGCTGGCCGCCTTGCGCGCGCTCGACCTTAGTGAAGACAAGGCGTTCCTGATCACGGCGGCCATCTATCCGACCGAGTTTCCGCACCCGCAGGCGATCCGCATCTTCCTCGACCGCTACCGCCTGCTGCACCGCGACGCGGCGTTGGACAGGCTCCGCGGCTGGAAGGCCGACACCGTATCGAAAATTGTTCGCAAGCCTGGGCGCGTCGCCGCAAATGCCGACCTGCGCAAGCCGAACAGCGCCGATATAGCCGCCACCCCAAAGGCGCGTCGCATCTGAAGGCTTGCCGTTACGACGCCTTGACCGAGATAAGCTCCTCGACGGGAATGGCGCCCGCCTCGATCTCGACCACCCAGATATCCGGATCGAATCTCTTCTCGCGCTCCAGCCGCGCGTCGAAGATGGCGGCATCGTCGCCTTCGCCAAGCAGGCTGAAAAAACGGTCGTCCGGCCTGGCTGAATCGTAACTCGTCTGCGGCGCCGGCCCGAACAGCGCTATCTCCCCCAGCCTGCCCCGCGCCAGCACGAAAACCGCGCCGGCTTCCGTCGCGCCGCGCTTGACCACGGCGGCAAAGCCGCCGGCGCTGAAAACCCGGCGCAACAGCGCCGACACCCACAGATCGGTGGTTACCCGCATGGAGAATTCCTGGACATGCGGCGGTCCTTACAGCATTGGCCGGAAAACCGTAACCGGTCTTTGCCGAGCGACCGGCGAGCGGCCGTCACGACCCTTAGTTGGTCAGGCCGATCTCGCGCATCTTGACGTAGACGATCTCGTCTGGCTCGCCGGTCTCCGGCAAGCCGAACAGCGCCTGGAATTCCTTGATCGCGGCCTTGGTGCGCGCGCCTACGACGCCATCCAATTGCATGTCGTCATTGCCGAACGCTTTCAGTCCGGCCTGGATCTTGACGATGCGGGGATCAGGCGTTTGCGCCACCGCATTTGCCGGTGCGGACGCTGGAATGGCGGCTGGAACAGCAGCCGTTTCGACCGGCCGCGGCACCGGATGCGGTACCACGGCCGCGGTCTTTGGCGTGGCGCCCAGTTGATCCAGCAGGACGCTGTCGATCTCGCCGGAGGCATTCAATCCGACCTTCTGCTGATAGGCCTGGATGGCCTTGCGCGTATTCGGTCCGGGAATCCCGTCGACGGTGCCGGAATAGAAATCGAGATCCTTCAATATGCCCTGGACCTGTTCGACGACCGGGTCGCTCTTGATCGGCGCAGCGGCCGGACGCACGATATTGATGGTGGTTTCGGGCTCGTCGCTGTCCGCCCGGGGAAAGCGCTCGATACTCCTGGTGGCGAAAAACGCGCCGGCATGCGGAAAGGGCTGGTACCAAAGCGCGTTCGCCGAGACGTAGAACAGCGTCACCAGGAACGCGGTGGAGCCGCCGACCACAACAGGATTGCGCGAGATCAGGCTGCCCAGCGCCATCGCTCCGTGCTCGAAGGCATTGCCGCGGCGTTTGACCGCCTTAGGCTGTTTTGCGGAGCGACCCATTGCTCTCCCCTTTGCCACCGTCCGCCTTGGCTTTGACCGCGGACATCGGCACCACGCCGGTCTTCTCCGCCGAGCGGCCCGTCGGGCCGCTCACGGGAAGGCTGATCGTCACCGTGGTGCCCTCGCCCGGCATGCTTTCGATCGACATGGTGCCCTCGTGCAGCGCCACCAGCCCCTTCACCAGTGAGAGCCCGAGGCCTGTGCCTTCGAAACGGCGGGTATAGTCGTTCTGGATCTGCATGAACGGCTTGCCGAGATTGACGAAGTCTTCCTCGGCGATGCCGATGCCGGTGTCCCGGACCCAGAAATGCAGCCGCGAGCCGATGCGCTTGGCGCCGATGACGACATTGCCGCTTTCGGGCGTGAACTTGATCGCGTTAGAGACGAGATTGATCAGGATCTGCTGCACGGCGCGACGGTCGGCATTTATTTCGCCTGCGTCCGGCGCGATCTGGGCCTGCAGATCGATAGCCTTTGCCTCGGCTTGCAGGCGCATCATGGACTGGCACATCTCGACCGCTTCGCGGAAGCGGAACGGTTCCGGTTCGGTCGCGTAGGCGCCCGATTCGATCCGCGATACGTCGAGTATCGAGGTGACGACGGCAAGCAGGTGCTGGCCCGAATCCCTGACCAGCCCGACATATTCCTTCTGGCGCGGATCCTTGAAGCTGCCGAACATCTCGTGCAGCAACATGTCGGAAAAGCCGATGATGGCATTGAGCGGGGTGCGCAACTCATGGCCGACGACGGCAAGGAAACGTCCTTTCGCCACCTCGGCGGAGGCAGCCGCCTCATTGGCAGCGGCAAGCTCCTGGCGCAGTCCGGCCAGTTCGTCGTTCTCGCACAGAAGAAGCGTGAAGACAGTCTCCTGCCCCGGCGCGCGCATCATCTCGAGCGAGAACGGCCGGTAATTGTCGGCCGTCACGCCGCTGCTCTGCGGCAGCCGTACGCGAAGGTCGAGCCGGCGCGACAGGGCTCCATCACGCATATCGGCCAGCGCACTGAGATACGGGACGCGGTCGGACAGATGGATGCGATCGAAAAGTCCGGTGCCGAAAAGCAGCTCCGGCGGCAGCCTCAGCATAGCGCGTGCCTTAGCCGAGACGTCCAGAACCTCGCCATGCGCCGCGATTCGCAGCACGACGGCGTCGATGAGGTCTTCGAGCCGGTCGCTGCCGGCCGGATCGAACTGTGCGCTGGCGGCGCCGCGAAGCGGAGCGATACGCGGAATGAGCGTGAGTGCCCAGGCCAGTGGTACCAGCCAGTGCCATGCGGCGATTTCGGTCTGGTCGAGCGGCAAGACCGAACCGGCTAAAGGCTGCAGCAAGACTGCGACAAAGGCCGATATGGCGCCCCAGATCACGGCACGGCGCGACTGGCCGATCCACCAGGCTTCAAACGGCAGCGCCACCGCAAGCAAGGCAACCGGCGAGGCCACACCGCCGGCGGCAGCGATAAGGGCACCCAGGGCAACACCGCCGACGACCAAGGCGAGTTGGCCGGCCAGGGTCATCTTGCCCGATGCCGCCACCAGCAAGGCGGCGAACCAGCAAAGGCCAAACGCCGCAAAGATCGCAGCCACAGTCAAGGCGGCGCCCATGCCCGACGTGACCAGCGTCACCGCTGCACCTGCGCTGAAGAAGGGAGCCGCCAGCATGACGCCAATGAACCGGCTGTGGCGGCGACGATCGCTCTGGCCGAGGGCGGACGGATGAACCATCCGTTCGCAACCGGCGGCTATCGCGCCCGGCAACTCGGCGTATCTGGCCTTGATCGCACTCAACTCAACGCACCCGGTCGTGAACGGCCCTGCTTTGCAGGCGGCTTTTGTCGATCCAAAACTCGCATCCAGCGTTTAAGGAATGGATAAGGCTGGGCCGATCGTCCCCCGGCAGGCTGCAAATATCGGGATACCGGCGGGGAAAAACCGGGGCAATTGCCGCCATAGTAAACGGAGCGTTATCCACACCGCCCGCCCCTGCACCTACGACCGATGGCATCAAACTGTCGCCGATTAAGAAAATGATCATGAAAAACAATAGGTTGGATGGTTATCATTTGCTGAATAAAATCTGAGCCGTTCGAGGCAAATGAACTTCAAAACGCTTCGTTTCGAATCTACCTAAAATTTAAGGAAAACTGTTGCTTTCGGGACAAGCCGTCCTTTGCGCGTCTGTGTCAGTATCGCGGTACAAGGGTCGTGCGGTTCGGATGCATGACGTCATAAAGGACAGACAGATGGGCTTTCTGATAAGAGCTGCTTTCTGGTTTTCGCTGGTGCTTCTGGCGCTGCCGCTGGGTGTCGGCGCCGATGATGCGGGCCGCGAAAGCGTCGGGCCGCTCCAGGCGCTGTTTGCGGCGCGCGAAGCCGTCGGCGATATCGCCGGCATCTGCGAGCGCAAGCCGGACGTGTGCGAGACCGGCAAATCGGCAATGCACACCATCACCGCCCGGGCCAGGGAGACCGCCAAGATCGCGGCCGCCATGCTGGACGACAAGGCCGCTGAACCGATACGGTGACGACCACCGGCAGCGTGCCCGGGGAAATCGTCTTGCCGGCGAAAGTCGATTTGCCGGCGAAAGTGCACTTGCCGGCGAAGAACTGAGACTGTTTCGGCCGAATTCATCGCTAAACCGCAAGGCTCTCGCTCTCGGCACCTGCGGCGTTTCTCCTCTTTTTCCGTGACGTGGCAGCGCCGGATGACTATATCCGGGGGAATGACGACGACGATCCAGACCATCCGCGACGACTTTTCCCTGCTCGACGAGTGGGAAGACCGCTATCGCTATGTGATTGAACTGGGTGAAGCGCTGCCGCCGTTTCCCGACGAGCAACGCATACAAGCCAACAAGGTGCCCGGCTGCGTCAGCCAGGTCTGGCTGACCACTGAGCAAGGCGGGGGTGTCGACCCCGTTATCACCTTCAAGGGCGATTCCGACGCGCATATCGTGCGCGGCCTGGTCGCCATCATGCTGGCGCTGTTTTCGGGACGGCCGGCCAGCGAAATCCAGAGGACCGACGCAGAGGCCACATTGAAGGCGCTCGGACTTGACGAGCACCTGTCGCCGCAGCGCGCCAATGGTCTTCGCTCGATGGTCAAGCGCATCAGGCGTGACGCCGAGGCAGCGCTGAAGCAGACCGCCTGACCGCACGGCAGTTGCTGGCGGCATGAAGAACTGGCGGCCTGAGCTTGGTCTCCCCACAATGCGAAAACGGCGCCTGTAGGCGCCGTTTGAGTATCAAACCGGAAGAGCCGCTTGTCAGCGTCCCTTGCGCTTGCGGCCGAGACCCATCTTCTTGGCGAGCTGCGAACGGGCGGCCGCGTAATTGGGCGCAACCATCGGATAGCTTGGGTCCAGGTTCCACTTTTCGCGATACTGGTCGGGCGTCAGATCATAGTGGGTCATCAAGTGACGCTTGAGCGACTTGAACTTCTTGCCGTCTTCGAGACAGATGATGTAGTCGTCATGCACCGACCGCTTCGGATTTACCGCCGGCTTCTGCTTGTCGGCAGGAGGCTGCTCGGCGGCCCCGCCGACACGCCCGAGAGCGGCATGGACATCGGCGATAAGGTTCGGCAGTTCGCCGACCGGCACGGGATTGTTGCTGACATAGGCGGCCACCACATCGGCGGTGAGCTCGATCAGCGCGTCGCTGTTTCTGGAAGGTGTTTCGGTAATATCCATGGCGTTCAGGCCCCAACGAGAATTGTTTCTGTTTGCGCCCGTTTCGATAGTTGGGCATCGCGCGAACTTGTGCAGGAAAAAGCCTCCGCGATTCGCGTCGCGGCATCTTAATGGGCCGGGCCGCCAAGTAAGTCAATTCGCTTCTTTCGGTCTATTCAGCGATACAAGTCAAATCTTCCATATTCAGCTTCACTCTTTCGTGCAAAGCGTAACTTTGCCGTTTTTTCTGGTCAGACCAGCATCGACTGGCGCCGCGGCAAGCAGCCATTACACAAACGGCAGCAGGTAAATAGAGTTCGATGCTTGACCCTGCCGGCGGCATTACAGCCTGGATGATCGGCGGATTCAGTAAAATCATAGGTTGCGAAGCGTTACTGTTGCTCGCGAGCCGTCGCCGGAGCGGTGCGCTGTGTCATTGAAATGGGGTAATGTATTTCCGTAGACCCAGCCGTATCGGCCACTTGCCAAGCCGCGAAGGCAGTTGCATGAGATTGACCGGCACTGGCAGGGTCATCGCAGCGACGGCGAGAACCGCGGCAGTCCGAGAAGAAATATTCCTTATCCGCTCCTCCAGCCCGTCCTCTCGAGCCACCACGACAATAGATCATAGCCCTTGAACCCGCGCTGCTCGGCGTGTTCATTCGCCATTCAAGTAGCTTCCACAGCGAGACGCAATGACCAGAACCCCAGTGTTTCCGACCGCCACGCCGCCGCAGCCGGAGAAGCGGCCGATCTTCGACACGCATCACGGCATAACGCGGACGGACGATTATGGCTGGCTGAGGGCCGCCAATTGGCAAGAGATGTTCAGGGATCCGTCCCTGCTCGACGGCCAAATCCGCGCCCACCTCGAAGCCGAGAATGCTTACCAGGCGGCGCTGATGGCCGATACGGTCCAACTGCAGAAGCAGCTTTTCGCGGAAATGAAGGGACGCATCAAGGAAGACGATTCTTCCGTGCCGATGAAGGACGGACCTTACGCCTACGGCTCCTCCTTCAAGCTTGGCGGCCAGCAGCCGCGTTATTTCCGCACGGCGCGTGACGGCGGCGACAAGCAGATATTGCTCGACGGCGATGCCGAGGCCGAGGGCAAGCCCTATTTCCGCCTGGGCGGCGTCGATCATTCGGACGACCACAGCAAGCTGCTCTGGGCCTTCGACGACAAGGGTTCCGAATTCTACACGCTGCGCGTCCGCGATCTGGCCGGCGGCAACGATCTGGCGGACAGGGTCCCGGACACCGGCGGCGGCGGTGTGTGGGATGCCGGCAATGACGGTTTTTTCTACACCCGCCTCGACCCCAACCACCGTCCTTCCAAAGTGCTGTTCCATGCGCTTGGCGACGGTCCTGAAAACGACCGGCTGATTTACGAGGAGACCGATCCCGGCTTCTTCATGGATGTCGGCGGCACGCGCTCCAACGAGTGGATCATGATCGGCATCAACGATCATGAGACCTCGGAATACCGCATCATGAGCGCCGACGATCCGTTCGCAGAGCCGAAGCTGGTTGCGGCGCGCCAGACGGGCCTGCAGTACGAACTCGAGGAAGGCGGCGACATCTTCTTCATCCTCACCAATGCCGACGGCGCCAAGGACTTCAAGATCATGACGGCGCCGGCCCATGATCCGGTGCGCGCCAATTGGCAGGAACTGGTGCCGCACGAAGCGGGCCGGCTGATCCTTTCGGTGATCGGCTTCAAGGACCACATGGTCCGGCTCGAGCGCAAGGAAGGCCTGCCGCGCATCGTCGTGCGCGACCGCAAGAGCGGCGAGGAGCACCTGATCTCCTTCGACGAGGAAGCCTTCTCGCTCGGCCTGTCCGGCTCCTACGAATACGACACCGAGATCATGCGCTTTTCCTATTCGTCGATGACGACCCCGGCGCAGGTCTTCGATTACAACATGCGCACCCGCGAGCGGGTGCTGCTCAAGACCCAGGAAGTGCCGTCCGGCCACGACCCGGAGCACTACGTCACGCGCCGGCTGATGTCGCCTGCCGCCGACGGCGAACTGGTGCCGATCTCGCTCCTCCACCACCGCGACACACCGCTCGACGGGTCCGCCCCTTGCCTGCTTTACGGCTACGGATCTTACGGCATAGCCGTACCCGCCGCGTTCAACACCAATCTGTTTTCGCTGGTCGACCGCGGCCTTGTCTACGCGATAGCCCATGTTCGCGGCGGCAAGGACAAGGGCTATGGCTGGTACGACGACGGCAAGCGGGCGAACAAGATGAACACGTTCACCGATTTTGTCGCTGCCGCCCACCACCTCGTCGCCGAACGCTATACGCAGCATGACCGCATCGTTGCGCAAGGCGGTTCCGCCGGCGGCATGCTGATGGGCACGGTCGCCAACATGGCGCCGCAATGCTTCGGCGGAATCGTCGCCGAGGTTCCCTTCGTCGACGTGCTCACCACCATGCTCGACGCAAGCTTGCCGCTGACGCCGCCGGAATGGCCGGAATGGGGCAATCCGATCGCGTCGGCGGAGGATTACCGGACCATCGCCGCCTACTCGCCCTACGACAATGTCGCCGCACTCGACTATCCGCCGATCCTGGCACTGGCCGGCCTGACCGACCCGCGCGTCACCTATTGGGAGCCGGCCAAATGGGCGGCGCGGCTGCGCGACCGCAAGACGGGTGAAAATCCGGTGCTGTTCAAGATCAACCTGGATTCAGGCCATGCCGGCGCCTCCGGCCGGTTTTCAAGACTGGAGGAAATCGCCTTCACCTACGCCTTCGCGCTCAAGGTGACGGGCAAGGCCGAGCTTGCGGCGTGAACATCGGCGGATGAGCGGTCATTGCCTTCCGTTCCGCGACGTGGCTTCATTGGCGGTGAGAGTTGCGGAGCCCACCAATGATCGATCTCGCCACGTTGATAGCTTATGTCGCGGTTGTGCTTGGCTTTGTCTTCATCCCGGGTCCCGCCACTCTTCTGACGGTGGCGCGGGCAACCAGTTCCGGAACCAGGGTGGGCATTGCGACCGGCGCCGGGATCGCGGCCGGCGACGTGGTTCACACCTTCATGGCGATCGTCGGCATTTCGGCGATCATTGCCACGTCGGCGGCGCTTTTCAGCATCGTGAAGTACATCGGCGCAGCCTACCTCATTTATCTCGGCATTCGCGCGATCATCGAGAAAACGCCTGTCTATCCGGCCGCCGGCGCACTTGCGATCCCCGCTGCCAAAGCATTTCGGCAGGCTGTTTTGACCGAGGTTCTCAATCCCAAGACCGCGCTTTTCTTCCTCGCATTTCTTCCGCAGTTCGTGCGGCCTGAAAACGGATCGGTGATGCTTCAACTGGCGATATTGGGCGTCATCTTTGTTCTGTTGGGCCTCGTCAGCACGGTGGTTTTCGCCGTGGGTGCGGGCGGCCTCGGTGCATTCCTGCGCCGAAACCCGACGGTGCTGAGATGGCAAGGCAAGGCTGTCGGCGGTATCTATTGCGCCTTAGGCATCCGGCTGGCGCTGCAACAGCGCTAGGGTCTCGACAGGCGACGAGCCGTACGAGGCTGCGGATAATGGGCAGGCACAGCTGATTTTCCGCTCGCAATTGCAAAGGCCGCGCGCTACCCAGTGCGCGGCCTTTTCACAGCCGCGCCAACACACAATCACCCAGGGATCTGCCATGTTGCTCGTCGATGTCTATCTCGACAAATCGCCCATCCAGGGCATCGGCGTCTTTGCCAAGAACCACATTGCCCGCGGCACGCTGGTCTGGAAGCTCGACCCGAAATACGACCGGCGCATCGAGGTAGCGGCCTACGAGCGGGAAACCGGGCCGGTCAGAACCTATCTCGACCGCTACGCCTATCCGGACCGGCGCGACCCGAATTACATCGTCTTCGAAGCCGACGATGCGCGCTACATGAACCATGCCGACAGCCCGAATTGCGACGTCTCGCAGCCGGAGGAGACCTATGCCTTGCGCGACATTGCGCCCGGCGAGGAAATGACCTGCGACTACAATCACTTCTTCGAAACCGGCTTCGACTTTCTCGGCGACCGCTGACGCAACGGCCGTCAGCTCGACGGCTTCTTGCGCGCCGGATAGCCGTTGGGGTGCGGCGGCACGGCTTTCAGGTAGGCGGCGATCGCCGCGCGGTCCTCCGGGGTCAGCACGGCCATGTTCCGCTGCACGTCGACCATTGCGCCGCCGACCGTATCGAAATCCGGCGTGAAGCCGGTTTCGAGATAGTTGGCGATGTCGGCCTCGGACCAGTCCGCGATGCCGCCCTCGCCCGACGTGATGTTCGGCACGATGCCGCTGCCTTCGGCGGCGGCCGCACCTGCCAGCCATTGGCTCTTCCTGGTGCCGCCGGCAAGATCCCGCGGCGTGTGGCATTCGCCGCAATGGCCGGGGCCTTCGACCAGATAGCGGCCTGTCAACACCGGATCCCGTGGGCCGTCGGGAAAGGAAACGACCGGCTGGTCACTCAAATAGAGCAATTTCCACAGACCAAGGCCGCGTCGGACGTTGAAGGGAAACCCCAGCGAATTGGCGGGCGCCTTGCCGGCGACCGCGGGTAACGTCTTCAGGAATGCATAGAGATCGGCAATGTCGGCCGGCTTCATGCGCGCGTAGGAAGTATAGGGAAATGCCGGATAGAGATGCTCGCCCGACGGCGACACGCCCTTCAGCATGGCGTTGGCAAGATCCTCGACCGACCAGGCGCCGATGCCGTCCCTGGTATCCTGCGATATGTTCGGCGGCACGAAGGTGCCGAATGGCGTCTTGAGTTCAAGGCCGCCCGCCAGCTGAAGACGGGCGTCGCCTTGCGAGCCAGGCTTGGCATGACAGGATGTGCAGCCGCCGGCGTAGAAGATGCGCTTGCCCCTGGCGGCGTCGCCAGGACCAAGCTCAGCCAGCGTTGCGGCATCGAGCCTGACCGGAGCCGACAGGAACCAGCCGGCAATCGCGGCCGCACCGCCCAGAACGAGGGCGGCGCCGACAAGTTTCTTCAGCAAGCGCATTGCCCGCTATCATCCTTTTTTCACCCTGTAGTTTTGATGACAGTTGCCGCAGCCGCCGCCGATGGTGTTGAACTGCGCCTTCAACGCGTCGGCATCCGCAGGTGCTGCGGCGACCGCCGCCTTGACGTCGGCGAGGTACTTGCCTTCAGCCGTCTTGAAGCCGGCCATGTCCTGCCAGATTTTTGGGGACGCCGTGGTGTCGCCGGTGTCGCTGCCCGCCGGGAAAAGCGTGTCGACGCCGGCATGGAATTTCTCGGCATTGACCTGCAGTGCCTGCAACGCCGTCAGCACCGAAGCTGCGTCGTAGGGCGTCTCGCCCTTGACCACTTTCGACAAGCCGGCGGCGATCTTGCCACGTTCCTTCATCAGGGCCTGCCGGTCAGCTACCGGGTCTCCAAATGCCGCCGAACCGGCGAAGGCGAGCATCGAGATGGCGAGGATAAGCTTTCTCATTCACTTGGCTCCATGTTGAAGGCAATTCAGGATGCGGCCCCACACCGATGACAAACGGCAAGGATGGCTTAAAAATTCCGACGCTTCGCCTCACGCTTGCGTGAAATTTTTGCAGCTGTCGTTCTGATGCTGAAAAAGAAAAGCCCCGGTTCTGCCGGGGCTTTCTGGAACGGATCAGGCCTTTTCGTAGAGTTCGAGCACATAGTCCCAGTTGATGAGACTGTCGACGAAGGCTTCGAGATATTTCGGCCGGGCGTTGCGATAGTCGATGTAGTAGGAGTGTTCCCAGACATCGACGCCGAGGATCGGCGTCGCGCCATGGACGAGCGGGTTCTCGCCATTCGGCGTCTTCGAGATCGCCAGCTTGCCGTCCTTGACCGAGACCCAGGCCCAGCCCGAACCGAACTGGGTGGTGCCGGCGGCGATGAAGTCGGCCTTGAACTTGTCGTAGCCACCAAGATCGCTGTCGACCGCCTTTTGCAATGCACCGGGCAGCTTGTTGCCACCGCCGCCCTTCTTCATCCATTTCCAGAAATGGATGTGATTGTAGTGCTGGGCGGCATTGTTGAAGAGGCCCGCATTCTTGCCGAAGGACTGTTTGACGGCCTCTTCGACCGATAAATCGCCCATGCCCGCCTCGGCGGCCAGCTTGTTGCCGTTGTCGACATAGGCCTTGTGGTGCTTGTCGTGGTGATATTCCAGCGTTTCCTTGGACATATAAGGCTGCAAAGCCTCGTAATCATAGGGCAAGGCGGGCAATTCAAAAGCCATCGGTCGTACTCCCTCGTGGAAAAATCCGGTGTCGATACCGGACTAACATAGGACTGGATTGGTCTGGAACAACTCCGGAAACGAAGCGCCGGCCGCTTTTTAGCGGGTCAGCCGGGCGAAGTCGAATGCGCCCATTCCCAATAGAGTTCGCGCGCCTTCTTGGCCACCGGTCCGGGCTGCAGATTGCGATCCTCGATACGGGTGACCGGCACGACTTTCGAGTGGTTTCCGGTCGAGAAGATTTCGTCCGCCTCCAGGAAGTCGCGGATCGACAGCGTCTTTTCCGTCGTCGTGAACCCGTATTCGCCAAGCAGGGCCATGGTGCGCGAGCGGGTGATGCCGGACAGGAAGGTGCCGTTCGGCGCCGGCGTCAGGACATGGCCATCCTTGACCAGGAAAATGTTCGAGGTGCCGGTCTCGGCGACATTGCCCAGCATGTCGAGCACGAGCGCATTGTCGAAGCCGCGCATCTTGGCTTCCAGGATGGCCCGGCCGTTGTTGGGATAAAGGCAGCCGGCTTTGGCGTTGGTCGGCATGGTTTCGATGGTCGGGCGCCGGAACGGCGACACCGTCACCGAAAACCCCGCCGGCGAGATCATCGGCGATTCATAGAGGCAAAGGCAGAAACGCGTCGAGGCCGGGTCGGCCGGCACGCCCATATAGCCGCCATGCTCGGCCCAATACATCGGCCTGATGTAGACCGCCGTGTTGCCGTCGAATTTCTTCAGCCCGTCCCAGGTCAGGCCGACGATCCTGTCGGTGCTCATCGTCGGTTTCAGACCGAGCGCGATCGCCGAGGCATTTACCCTTGCCGCATGACGATCGAGATCGGGAGCGACGCCCTCGAACCAGCGGGCGCCGTCAAACACGCTGGTGCCAAGCCACATGGCGTGGCTGCGCGGCCCTAGAATGGCAACATTGCCCTCGTACCAGTCGCCGTCGACGAAGGTCCATGTCGCGGATTGCGCCGCAGTCGCCAGTGTCATTGCCAGGTTCCGTTCGATGCTTGTTGCGGCGCATTGGAAGATGCTTTGGCGGCCGCCGTCAACCGGCTTGGCTGAGATTTGTTGAGGCCAGCGGGCTGGCGGACTGCAATCAGCGCTTGCGCCTTGCCTTACGCGGCCTCAAAACTGTCGAATGCAGTTCGCGGCTTACGTTTTCGACGCCTATGGCACGCTGTTCGACGTGCATGCGGCCGTGCGCCGTCACGCCGACCAGATCGGGCCGGACGGCCAGTTGCTGTCCGAGATCTGGCGCGCCAAGCAGCTGGAATATTCCTGGGTCAGGACGCTGATGGGGGCCTATGCCGATTTCTGGCAGCTCACCGAGCAGGCGCTCGATTTCGCCCTGAGCAAGGTTCCGTCCGCCGATGCCGGGCTGAAGGCGAAGCTGCTCGAGGCTTATTGGCGGCTGGACTGCTATCCGGAGGTGCCGGCCGTGCTCAAGGCGCTCAAGGCATCGGGAGCAAGGCTGGCGATCCTGTCCAACGGTTCGCCTGAAATGCTGCAAGCGGCCGTCAAGTCCGCCGCGCTCGACCAGGTCCTGGACGACGTCTATTCCGTCGACAGCGTCAGGCGCTTCAAGACCGACCCGTCGGTCTACGACATGGTCACCACGGGCTGGCGCCTCTATCCGGGCGCTGTCTCTTTCCAGTCATCCAACCGCTGGGACGTCGCCGGCGCCACCAAATTCGGCTTCAGGACGGTGTGGATCAACCGCGCCAATCAGCCAGAGGAATACCGGGATTTTCCACCGGCCCTGATCCTGCCGTCCCTTGAAGGTCTGGTCGCCGGGGGGTGACACCGGACATGTTGCCTCGGCGCAACAGTGACGATCCAGTCACAGCTTTGCCTTTGTTTGTCCACCCTGCGGCCAGAATTGGAACCGCCTATCGCGCCGGGCATTGCTCGGCACCTGCGCAACAGGACGCATTTATGCTTTGTTGCGATTTGAGACTTAAAAAAGGCAATCATGTTCACACCCCCATCGTCCTCTCTGCGCCTGAGCCGTCGCGGTTTTCTCAACGCAGCAGCCCTTGGCGCCGCCTCGGTCGCGGTCTCCAGTTGCACCACGCTGTCGCAACAACCGGTCGAGCCACCGCCGCCGACCTATGTCGAGCCGGCGCTCGGCGACTATGTGACGATGTATGGGGCGATGTCCGATGGCGGCTTCGAGCTGCCGGCCATACCGGTCGACAAGATCGACCCGCAGTTCCTGCGCCAGATCGTGGACGATCCGACCGGGCAGCAGCCGGGCACCATCGTCGTCGACACGACCAATCACTTCCTCTACCTGGTGCGCCCGGGCGGCCAGGCGATCCGCTATGGCGTCGGCCTCGGCCGCGCCGGCTTCGAATGGTCGGGCGATGCGGTGGTCCAATGGAAGCAGAAATGGCCGAAATGGACGCCGCCGGACGACATGATCGCCCGGCAGCCGGAGTTGAAGCCGTACAGCGCCGACAATGGCGGCATGCCCGGTGGGCTCAAGAACCCGCTTGGCGCGCGGGCGCTTTATCTCTTCCAGGGCAACCAGGACACGCTCTACCGCTTGCACGGTTCGCCGGAATGGCGGTCGATCGGCAAATCGGTGTCGTCGGGCTGTGTGCGCCTGATGAACCAGGACATCATCGATCTCTATGATCGTGTGCCGAACAAGACCCCGGTCGTGGTGACGGCCGACATCGGTCAGCCGATGGTGGCGACAGCAAACCGCAAAGCCATTCCGATCGACGCCGGCGTGCCGGAAGGATCGATCCTGCTCGGCCCGATAAAAGCGGTGACCAACTCGATCTTCTGAGCTGGTCGAAAGCGCGGGCGGGATTGCTCACGTGTCCTGCTGGTTTTGCCGAGCGTCGGCTTGCCCGTGCCCGCTTTTAGGTCCGATGCTTATGCCGAGCCCCCCGATAGCCGACATTCAACGCAACCAGCGTTCCCTACCCATTGCTGCCCGTCCTGGGCCGTTTCTCCTTCCCGAAACCCGACGTTGAGCGCAACCAGCGCTCCTGACCCTTGCCAGACATTCCAAGGCCAGTGATCGCGATCGTCGGCTATGGATTATTGTTTGCGGTCATTCAGCCCGACGGTTCGAGGCTGTTTGCGATGAGCGGAAGCGGACCTTCCCCGATGTGACCATACTGCGACGCCTCGGCTCGGAAGCGGAGCGTCCACTAGGGCGCCGGATCGCTTCGGATTGATTTGGCTAAGAGAGGTGGAAGCTGTTCGCGTCTATCCGCGACGTTGACCATAACAATTACCGACCATGATCATCTTGACATGCACAATAAGCAGTAGCCTGCGACCACGTTGACCCTTAGTCTGCAACCGTAGGCAACGGTTCAATACGGGTCATGGCAACGCAACTTACTCGGTCGGCGGTTCGCATTTACGGGGCGTTGTCTGCACTCGGAAATGACAGCGGAAACGTGCTGGAAGGGTTGCTGCCGTTCTTCGATCCGATCTTGCGCCGTCACAATGGCAGCAAACTCGACCCAGATGTCATCGCCGCAGCAATTCGCGATATGTACAAGTGGAACTTCAACTCCGATCTGGTCGAGACATTTGTCCCTTACTTAGAGCGTCACGGCTGGATTGTTGCTGACATCGCAGGTGCCAAGGATACCACGTATACGATTCAGATGGCTGACAACGGCGAGCCGGATGCATCCACTCAGACCGTTGAGGCTGAGCTACGCCGCATCGCCACTCAGTTTAAGGAGTTCTCCGAAGCGCTTTCGCCACTCACTACAATCCCCCGAGACGTCGAAGAGTTCGAGGACATCCTTGTCGAATGGCTCCTTTACGTCGAAGCGTTCAGCGAGAAGAGCATCGAGTTCAAAGCGGGCGTCAAACCGGATGCGTCAGGAAAGCTGCGGCAGGTAGTAGAAATCCCCAATACGACCTCCCTCCGAGACGAAGAGAAATTCCTGTGCGCGCGCTTCGTCAAACATGCAATCGAGGAGAACCAAGGCAGTGCTGAGGTACTTGCCCGGATTGCAGCTATCGGGCTTCTGACCGAGGTCGTTCAGGACTTTGTGAAGCCGGTGACCTCGGTCGATAAGACCGACCTCGTTGTCTATCTGGATGCGCCAGTTGCGATGGAACTTCTCGGTGTCTCCGGGAAGTTGGCGCGCGAGAACACTGCCCCTGTCGTGGCCGAACTCATCAGGATCGGGGCCTCGGTTCGAATTTTCGGGCAGAGCCTCGACGAGATAAAGAATAACCTGCAAGCCGTCTTGAAGAATCCGCGCCCTACAGGCCCGACTGCGCATGCCCTATTGAGGCGTGAGGTCTTGCGGGAGTATGTGAACGAGGTGTCGCGCAACCCTGCTCCCCTGTTGGACGCAGTGGGTGTGAAGGCTACGTATCGAACCCGGGAGCAGGCCATCCGAGCACCAGTTCTTTAACAAGGACAACTGGCAGGACCTTTACGGCAGGCTCAGTTACGCCGAGAATCCGTTGGCGCGTGAACACGACACCGACATCACTGCCTTCATTGTCAGACAGCGGCGGGGCAGAACTAGCCGAGACATATTCAAGTCGCACGCGGTCGGCCTGACTCGGAACGGTCTTCTTGCCCAAATTGTCCGCCGAGCGTGTGTCCAAATGAGCGGACTGCCTGACGAAACGGTGCCGCCCGTCGTTCATCGCCGCGTACTTGCGACCGCCATCTGGCTCCGCACAGGCATGGGGGCCGGTGATCTCAACATTCCAAAACGAATGCTGCTGGGTAAGCGCGAATTTCCCCGCACCTTTTGCTGTTGAGTGCTCTGATGCATGAGGTGTCCACCAAAATAGGTGGACACCTTGTGATGGAAGAAGATGAGCAGAAACTGCGGGTGAGGCTTGTCGGTCGGGACGGGCGACGCCGATACGACCCGGCATCGAAGGACCGTCTTGTCTCGGCCTGTCTTGAGCCTGGCGTGTCGGTATCGAGGCTTGCGCTCGAACATGGGGTCAATGCGAACCTTCTTCGGAAGTGGATAAAGAAGCGGGCGGAGACCCAGTCCCTCCCACAGCCCCCACCATCGGCGTTCATCCCGGTTCAGATTGAAAGCACTTCCGATCGGGCCTTGCTGCGACAGAGCAGCATGGCTGCGGTGGATTTGCCGGGGACTTGCGATGGGGCACGTAGGTCGGCATCGAAAAGGACAGCGCCTTTTTCCTCTCCAGCCAAGGTGAGCGCGTCGCTGCCGAACGGCGTGAAGTTGACGCTGGAATGCGGTGATGTGGATGCGTTGACGGCGACCATCGGAGCACTGGGTCATGTT